>JACDCN010000007.1 GCA_013817555.1 Actinomycetota bacterium | reverse complement strand
ATCCCCACCGGGTCGTTCGTGCCGGCCTCGCCCTCGAGGATCGTCCCGGCTCTTCCGCGTACCTCCCTGCCACCGAAGACGGAGAATGTGACCGCCGGATCGGTGGGTGCGATCGCGGCGCCGATCAGCCCAGCAGTGATCCACGAGATCCCCAGGATGTAGTGGGCGGCGAGCGCGACCAACCCCCATGTGGCGAACGTGCCAAGGATGCCAAGCACCAGAATGGGCTTGGCCGATCTGCGAAAGCGCGCAAGGCCGATGTGCAGCCCGCCGTCGAAGAGGATGACGATCAGCGCGACCACTCCGATTCGCTCGACCACCTCGATCGAGAGTGCGTCCCGGAATGAGTCGAATGACGCTGCGAGCAGGCCCGCCGTGATCAGGAAGATCGCGGCGTTCGGAACAGAGATCCGGTCCGCGACTCGCATCCCGAGGACGGCCAGGAAGACACCCGCGGAGACGAGCAGGACAATCGCACCGAAGTCGGAGATCTCGGTCACGTGAGAACCAGAATCTACGATCCGGCGCGGACTGCGACGGGTAGTGGGCGACTTTCAAATAAACTCGGACCCCACGGGCGATGGGGCTCGCCCTCAACCGCCGCCAAAGGCTGATGGCTCCTACGACGAAAGGATGTGTCGTATGGTTGTCGCCTTGGGAGTCGCTTTCGGTGGAGCGGTAGGTGCGCTCTCTCGCTTCGGACTCGATGCCCTGATCGAACGCCGAAGCAGTCGCTGTTCCCGTGGAGCACGCTGGTAATCAACGTGAGCGGTTGTCTCGCGGTCGGATTCATCATCGCGGCTCTCGTAGACGGTCACCGCGCCTCACAATGGCTGAGGATGGGACTCGTGATCGGATTCTGCGGCGGTTACACAACCTTCTCGACGTTCGCGCAGGAGACCCTGGACCTCGTTGAGGCACGCGATATAGCTACTGCCGTTGCGGGCGTGGCGGCGAACGTGCTGGTGGGCGTCGTTGCGGTGTTTGTCGGACTCAAGATTGGGCGACTGATATGAGGAGAGCACTTTCCCTAGATTCAAACTAGCCCACCACCCCCCAGTGAGGCTTACAGTCTTCTTACACGGTTTTGATGCTGGATTCATGCCGAATCTCGATACTAGGCGTGGCGTCATGCGCAAGCTCATCCTCTTCGGCTGCTCGATCGCCGCTCTCGCGGTCCTCGGGGGCTCCGCCGGCGCAGTCGCACCGGACGTCGGCGTGCTCTCGGTCGAGGACGGCAAAGGCATGGTGATGCTCGATTTGAAGGGATCCGTTCTCGGACGTCTGTCGAACGGCACGCTTCGGGTGACCGACCTCACACCGCGGGATCGCTATTCGGCGCTGGTCGTCGGTCGCAAGCTGGCCCAGGAGCGACTTGGGCCGAAGACCGTGCTCTACCGTGGCCAGGGGCTTCGCTTCCGGATGGTCGGCGGCGCCTTCAGGATCATCGTCCGCGGAACGGGCATCTCGGTCTCAGCAGTCGGCCGCGGAGTCGTCGTGCTCGATAGCGAACCGCGGTACCCAGGAGAGGACGTCGGCGTGTACTCCCTCGAGGAGGGCGTCGACTGCGACGTGGAACGCGACCTGTGCACCCCGCTGCCGGATGAGCCCGAGCGCTTTACGCTGGGCGCCCCGATGGACGAGGCCGACGGGCGAAAGGGCCGATGAGCCAGCAACAGCACTCCATTCTCGTCGTCGAGGACGAGACCTCGATCGCCACCTTCGTGGCCGCGTACCTTCGAAACGCAGGGTACGGCGTTCGAACCGCCTCGACCGCCCAGAATGCCCTCGTCGAGCTTGCCAGCGAGCCGCCCGCGCTGATCATTCTCGACCTCAATCTCCCGGACGGTGACGGCGTCGAGCTCTGTCGCCGGGTTCGCAAGGCATCGGACGTGCCGATCCTGATGCTCACCGCCCGCGACGAGGACGTGGACAAGATCATCGGCCTCGAGGTTGGCGCGGACGACTACATGACGAAGCCCTTCAATCCGCGCGAGCTCGTGGCGCGGGTCAAGAGCGTCCTCCGTCGCGCGGCTCCGGAGCGTCGGCGCGGCGAGAGCGAAGAGCTTCGTCACGGAGACCTTGCGATCAACTCGGGCAAGCGAGAGGTGTACGTCGGGGACGAGGAGATCCGCCTGGCGCCGAAGGAGTTCGAGCTGCTCTGGGAGCTGCTCGACCATCGCGGCATCGTCCTCACGCGCGACCAGCTGCTCGAGCGCGTCTGGGGATACACGTTCGCCGGCGACACGCGGACGGTGGACGTCCATGTTCGCCAGATCAGGCGCAAGCTCGGCGACGCGTCACCGATCGTCACGGTTTGGGGCGTGGGCTACAAGGTCGCGAGCGAGCGCACCCCCGCCCCGACCGCCTAGACGCCTACCCTGGAAGCGCCCAATGCTCGGGACGCTTCGCTTTCGACTCACCGCTCTCTTCCTCACGGTCGTGCTCGTGTTCGGTCTCGTCTCCATCGCGCTCGCGGTTCGACTCTTTCAGGACGTGACCCGGACGGAGTCCGTCCGCGAGCTCTCGCGGGAGGCCGCCGGCCTCGCCGATCTGTATGCCCAGGCGGCTCTGCGCTCGAGCGACGAGGGAACAATCGCCCCTGCATTCGCGGCTCGGAATCTCGAGCTCGCGACCGGCGATGAGCTCTTCTACGTCGGCCTTTCGCTCTTCCCGGGCCAGCGCTTCGGGTTGACGCGGCTTCCTCGTAGCGCGCTCGAGGACGTGGATCTCGCACGGGACCGGCTGGTGACCTTTGAGTTCACGCCACCAGGGCAGGACACGAGGCTGATAGCTGCCGCGCAACCGGTCCGGCTCGCCCGTGGAACAGAGGCATTCGGCTGGCTGGTCGTCGCCAAGCCGGTGACGGAGCTCCGCGCGCAGTGGCTGATGCTGCTGGGACGCCTCGCGCTCGCGCTCGCCGTCGGGATGGGCCTTGCCGGAATGCTCTTCTGGTGGCTGTCGCGACGTTTCACCGAGCCCGTGCTCACGCTCACGCGCGCCACCCAGGATGTCGCCGCGGGCCACTACGACGTCGAGATCCCGGAACCGCAGGGAAGCGACGAGATCTCCCTCCTCAGCGACCGTTTTCGCCGGATGGTCGCGAAGCTCGCCGAGGGCGAGCAGCTGAAGCGCTCATTCCTCATGTCGGTCTCGCACGAGCTACGCACGCCCTTGACCGCGATTCGCGGGCATGTTGAAGCGCTCCGGGAAGGGATCGTCTCCGAGCCGGAGCACGTCCGCAGCTCGCTCGATGTGATCGCATCGGAGGCGGATCGCCTCGAGCGGCTGGTGGGAGACGTCCTCGACCTCGCGAAGCTGCAAGCCCACCGCTTTACGGTTCGCCACGAGGAGGTCGATCTCGGACGCGTGCTCGATCACGCGTACAGCGCGTTCACCGAAGAGGCGCGGCGGCGGGAGATCGACTACCGGCTGGAGGCGGTCCCCGAGCCGCCAGTCATCATCTCGGACGGCGACCGCGTCCTGCAGGTGATCTCGAACCTGCTCACCAATGCCTTCCGCTGGACGCCTGATGGGGGTCGGATCGAGCTCGAGCTCGCAACGGAGAACGGGGTGGCGCGGGTGGACGTGGTGGACTCCGGTCCCGGGATCTCGACAGAGCAGCGCGAGCGCATCTTCGAGCCGTTCATCTCGAACGACGTGAACGGAACCGGCCTCGGACTCCCGATCGCGAGGGAGCTTGCGGTCGCTCTCGGCGGCAGGATCGAACTCTCATCGGCACCTGGAACCGGAAGCCGCTTCCGGCTCGTGCTTCCGACCGCAGATGACGAATAGCGCGTTCGCTAGGAGGCTTGATGTGAAATTCACGGCGGGCCGGATGACGGCCACGACAATTTCACACCAAGCCTCTACGCGGCTGTGGCGTGCCCGATCAGCTCGTCGACATCGATCGATCGCTCGGCTCGTCCACGCTCGAGGCGTGCCAGCCGCGCATCGACTCCGCGCCAGCCTGAGCTGACCAGGTCGACTAGGAGCGCCAGGTCGTCGACGCGTGCATGCCGCTCGGCGAGAAGGTCTCCTTCGATCCGCTCCAACCGCCGGATCGTCTGATTGAGCAGACCTCGGATCTCCGCGATATGGCGCGCGACTGGGAGCACCTCGGTGCGGAGCCCGTCGCGAACCGCGACGCTGACTTGAGCAGGGACCGACGCTTCGAGGCCGGCTGCCACCTCGGCGAGCGTTTCGATCTGCATGCGCGAGCGTTCGAGCGTTGCCTCGAGCACCGCGGGGTCGGGTCGACGAGCTGCCGCCTCCGCGATGCGCTGCTGGGCACGTTCCAGGGCGAGTGCATCCATGGCCCCGAGGCTACTCTCCGCGCCGGATGGACACCGCTCTCCTCGATTACGAGCTTCCGGAGGAGCTGATCGCGCAGCGTCCCAGGGCACGACGAGACGACTCGCGCCTGCTCGTGTACCGGTGCCAGACGGGAGAGATCGAGCATCGAGTCTTCGCGGAGCTCCCCGACTTGCTGTCGGGGGAGCTCGTTGTTGTCAACGACACGAGGGTTCTCCGGGCACGTCTCGAGCTTCGGCGTGCGACGGGAGGTCGCGTCGAGGTTCTTCTCATCGAGGAGCGCGAGGACGGGCTCTGGGAGGCTTTGGCTCGACCGAGTCGGCGGTTGCAAGCTGGACAGCGCCTCGGGCCGGTCGAGCTGGTCCAATCCCTCGGCGACGGGCGCTGGTTGCTCAGGGTCGTCGGGAGTGTCGAAGGCGAGCTGCCGCTTCCGCCTTACATCCACGAGCGGCTGTCCGACCCCGGGCGCTATCAGACCGTCTACGCGTGCGAGCCCGGGGCGGCTGCGGCGCCAACCGCCGGGCTTCACTTCACGAGCGACCTGCTCGCCGAGCTCGACCACGTCGCGATCACGCTCCACGTCGGTCTCGACACGTTTCGGCCGCTCACTGGCGATCGTCTCGAGGAGCATGTGCTGCACGGTGAGCGCTACCGCGTGACGCCGCAGGCGTGGGAGCGAATCGCAGGTGCCGAGCGCGTGCTTGCAGTGGGGACAACCACGGTGCGCACGCTCGAGACCGTCGCCCGCACCGGCGAGCTCTGCGGACGCACCGATCTCTTCGTTATGCCCGGCCTCGAGTTCCAGCGCGTGGACGCGCTCCTGACGAACTTTCACCTTCCGAGGACGACCTTGCTCGCGCTCGTCATGGCCTTCGCCGGCGTCGAGGAGACGCGCGAGATTTATCGGATCGCGATCGCCGAGCGGTACCGGTTCTACTCATTCGGCGACGCGATGCTCGTGCTCTGACGCCGGTGCCTCTCGTCGCATTGGCACGGTTTCGGCACGATCACGTCTCACATGCGTATGCGCTTTCGGAATAGGCTGGTAGTGGGAGGAGGCGAGGGGTGGCCCCAAGGTTTTCTCCCGGTCGCCGAGAGCGTGGAGCGACTATGAGCGCTGTCCGCTGACCGCTTTCCAGGTCATCGCGAGCGAAGGCGCGGCCCGCGCAGGCATCCTCGAGACCGCGCACGGCTCGATCCCGACCCCGGCCTTCATGCCCGTGGGGACGAAGGCGACGGTGAAATCGCTGCACCCCGACGAGGTGCGGGCGCTCGGCGCCCACGTGATCCTCGGGAACACGTACCACCTGCACTTCCGCCCGGGCGAGGAGGTCATCGAGAGCCTCGGCGGGATCCACGCGTTCTCCGGTTGGGATGGGCCGATCCTCACCGACTCGGGAGGCTTTCAGGTCTTCTCGCTCCGGGACACCATTCTCGGGCTCGATGACGAGGGAGTGACCTTCCGCTCGGTGTACGACGGCTCCGCCGCTCACTTCAAGCCCGAAGGCGTCGCCGAGATTCAGCGTCGTCTCGGCTCGGACATCGCCATGTGCCTGGACGTCTGCCTCCCGGCGCCTGCTTCCCGACAGGAGCTCGAACAGGCGGTCCTGCTCACGACGAACTGGGCGGAGCGCCAGGCAGCGGCGCCCAAGGCCCCAGGTCAGCTTCGCTTCGGCATCTCCCAAGGCGGCATTGACGACGAGCTGAGGCGCCGCTCGCTCGAGGAGATCTCGGCGCTTCCGTTCGACGGCTACGCGCTAGGCGGCCTCGCTGTTGGCGAGTCGCGCGAGGAGATGCTCGACTGCGTCGAATGGGCCGCGCCGGCGCTCGCGCAGGACAAGCCGCGCTACTTCATGGGGATCGGTGACCCAATCGGCATCCTCGAGGTCATCTCTCGTGGGGTGGACATGTTCGACTGCGTGCTGCCGACCCGCACGGCTCGCACCGGCTCGGCGCTGACGTGGGGCGGCCGACTCAACCTCCGGAACGCTCGCTTTGCTCGCGATCCCGACCCGCTGGATGAGGATTGCGGCTGCCCCGCGTGCATCCGCTTCTCCCGCGCGTACATCCGCCATCTGGTGACGCAGGAGGAAATCCTCGGGTTGCGTCTCCTGAGCCTGCATAATCTCTGGTTCGTACTCGACCTGACCGCACGCGCGCGGGCGGCGATCGAGCGAGGCACGTTCACGGCCTTCAGGCGGGACGCGCTCGCGCGGCTCGCCCACGTGCCCGAGGAGGAAACGTGAGCTTTTTGATCGTGATGGTGCTCTTGCTCGTCGTCATGTACGTCCTGATGATCCGTCCTCAGCGCCAACGCCAGCAGGCGCAACAGACCATGATCGACCGCGCTTCGGTCGGAGACGACATCCTCACGAGTGGCGGAATCTACGGGACGATCACCGAGATCGAGGACGACGATGTCGTCGTCGAGATCGCGGACGGCCTCTCCGTGCACATGACGCGACGCGGGATCGCTGCGGTGCTGCCTCCCGAAGAGGAGGACGAGGACGAGGACGAGGAGGCCGAAGACATTGTCGACGCGGAGGGCGTCGAAGATGCGGAACCGGACGATGAAGCTCCCGTTACGAGGGGCGAAGAAGCGGTTACGAGCGAGTCAGCCGCGGACCCCGCTCCGGCCGACCGTCGATAACCTGATCCGCCGACCGTGAACCGACGCACTTCCATCCTCGTCGTCGGCCTGCTGGCCGCCGCCCTCGTCGGTGTTGCGCTGCTGGCTATTCCTGGATCGCCTGTCAAACAGAGCCCGACCCTCGGCCTCGACCTGCAGGGAGGCCTCGAGGTCACGCTTCAAGCCGTCCCGCCTCCGGACCGTGAGCTGACAGCGGAAGATCTCGAGCGGTCAGTCGACATCATGCGAAACCGCGTCGACAAGCTTGGCGTGACTGAGCCGGAGATCCGCACCCAGGGCGATGACCAGATCACGATCCAGCTACCCGGTGTGAAGGATCCGGCGTCCGCAGCGGAGATCATCGGCACGACTGCCCAGCTCGAGCTCTACGACCTCGAGACCTCGCTCGCCGGGCCTTCGATCTCCATCAGGGGCGAGCCAGTGGAAAATCCGAGGCTCTACGACCTGCTGTCACGAGTGCAGGCGCAGGTCGACGAAGGACCCTCGGACGCGTACTACCTCGTGAACTCGAAAGCGAAGCGCATCGTCAGCGGCCCGTTTGGTTCGAGAGCAGACGCGCTTCGAAAGTCCGACGGGGAGGTGCCCACGGGCCGCGCTCTCTTCGCAGTGCCGCAGGACATGGTCGTCATCACGTGCGGCGAGCCCGCAGTCGTCTGTCCCGGTGGCCCGCAGGGAAGCGGCGTCCCGCCTGACCGGACGTACTACTACCTCTTCAAGTACGAGCCGCCCGACATCCCGCAGATGACCGGCGAGGATCTCAAGCTCTCGGGCACTCGCGCGGACTTCGACACGAGCCCGAGCGGCGGCGGACTCCCGATCGTGACGATGGAGTTCACGGGCCGCGGCGCGGACAGGTTCGAGGCGATCACCAGCGCGGAATACGTGCGTGGGCGACTGCGGGGAACGCCACAGCACTTCGCGATTGTGCTCGACCGCGAGATCAGGACGTTCCCGCAGATCGACTACACCGACTCGAATCTCGCGGGCGGCATAGGAGGTGGGCGGGCGCAGATCCAGGGTCTCGACTCCATCGACGAGGCGCAGGACATCGCGATCGTGCTGCAGACGGGTGCGCTTCCGGTCAAGTTCGAGACGCTCGATCGCACCGATATCTCCGCAACCCTCGGTAAAGACTCGCTTCGAGAAGCATGGCGGGCGGCGATCGGCGGGATCGTCCTCGTCGCATTCTTCCTGCTCTTGTTCTACCGCTTCCTGGGCCTCGTCGCGGTCACCGGTCTGATCGTCTACGCCGCCTTCCTGTACGCGACGATTCTTCTCTTCAACGTCACCTTGACGCTGCCAGGCTTCGCAGGCCTTGTGCTGACGTTCGGCGTCGCGGCCGACGCGAACATCGTCATCTTCGAACGGATCAAGGAAGAAGTGCGCGCCGGGAGATCCGTGCGCGCCGCGATCTCACTGGGGTACAAGAAGGGCTTCGCGACGATCGTCGACGCCAACGTCGTCACGGCGATCACGGCGATGGTGCTTTTCGCGGTCGCGACGGCGAGCGTGCGCGGTTTCGCGCTAATGCTGCTGATCGGCACGGTGCTCTCGATGCTGACCGCGGTGCTGGCGACGCGCGCGATCCTCGCTCTCCTGGCCGGTTTCGGGTGGATTGACAACCCGCGGCTGATGGGTACAACCGGCAGGGGAATTCCGCGCTGGTTGCGCGCCGACTACATCGGGAGGCGACGGATCTGGTTCGCGTTCTCCGGGATCGTCGTCGCCGTCTCCATCCTCGCGATCATCATTCAAGGCCTGAACCTCGGGATCGACTTCCGAGGTGGCACGCAGGTCACGTTCCGCACGCCCGCGGCGACGTCCCTCGAGGAGGTGCGTAGCCAGGCCGCGCAGATCGGGCAGGAGGGAGCGGTGATCCAGGGGCGGGGGGCGTCCGTGGACGGCCAGTACACGAGCTTCCAGATCCGTACCGAGTCACTCACGATCAGTGAGCAGAACGTGCTCGAGCAGGAGCTGTCGAGCTCGCTTCAGGCGACCGCATTCGGCGCCAAGAACGTCTCGGAGAGCTTCGGTCGCCAGATCGCGAACTCGGCCCTCTTCGCGATCATCGTGAGTCTCCTCCTGATCGTGGTCTACATCTCGGTCCGCTTCCAATGGAAGTACTCGATCGGTGTTCTCGTAGCGCTCGCGCACGACGTCGTGATCACGGTGGGTGTGTACGCACTGACCGGGAGGGAGATCTCGACCGCGACCGTGGCGGCGGTCCTCACGGTGCTCGGGTACTCGATCTACGACACGATCATCATCTTCGACCGGATCCGCGAAAACGTGCCGCTTATGCGACGCGCTTCGTTCCGTGTGATCGGCAACGTCTCGCTCTGGGAGGTGCTGCCCCGGTCACTGGCCACGACCTTCATCACGCTGCTCCCGGTTGCGGCCCTCTATTTCTTCGGCGGAGACACCCTCAAGGACTTCGCCTTCGCCCTGCTCGTCGGCATCGGTTTCGGCTCGTACAGCTCGATCTTCCTGGCCGCTCCGCTCGTCGCCTTCTTCAAGGAGCGCGAGCCCGAGTTCGCGCGCCGCCGCGACGATCTCGGCGCGCTCGAGGGAGTCGAGTCGGTGGGCGGAATGCTGCTCGACGAGCCGGGCGACAGCGATGTCGACGAGGACGGAGGTACGGACGGCAGGCCGGACGAGGCCCCGCGTGCTCCCGCTCCGGTACTGCCTCCGACCGCAGGTCTTGGGGATGCCGGCGCGAAGTCCAAGCGGGAGCGCCGGACACAGAGGCGGGCCTCGAGGCCGCATGGCAGAGCCCGGTGATATTGGCGCAGGGCCGGAATCCACTCGCATGGATTCCGACCGCGTAAGACCCCTAAAGCCGTCCGCTTCGCGGCCGGAGCCGGCCAGGGGCGCGCTCGAGACGCTCGCGCTCGCCGGAATCGGCATCGTCGCTCTGGGAGCGGACCGGGTGGACGGTCTCGCGGACGAGCTGGCGCAGCGTCTCGGCATCGACCGTGAGGAAACCCGCGCCGTCCTCGTCGACGTGCTCGAGAGCTGGCGCCGAGAGCTGCAGCGGTTGAGTGAATCCTCCAGCTCCGTGGGCTCGCGTCTCGGCTCCGAGCTCGGCGCCGCTTCGCGTGAAACCGTTGCCGAGCTCGAGCTCCGTGTAGCGCAGCTCGAGCATCGGCTGCGGCTGCTCGAGCGCCCCGCCGTGCCACACTGAGGCGATGAGCACCGGGCAGGCAGGGCCGCCGCGCAGCCTCGGACGCCTGTCGGAGATCGCGCAGGTGGCCGCGCGACACGGTTTCGGATACGTCCTGCGCCGCAATCGTCTCGGCGATCTCCTGTCAGGGGATAACGGGCGTAACGATGAGTTGGCCGCCTCCGAACGAGGCCGTCGTCTGCGGGAGATGCTCGATGAGCTGGGCCCGACCTTCGTCAAGTTCGGCCAGCTCTTGTCGACGCGCCCCGATGTCGTCCCGCCCGACATCGTCATCGAGCTCCGCGGACTGCAGGACCAGGTCACCCCGTTTCCTTTCGAGCAGGCGCGCGCGGTCGTAGAGGCCGAGCTCGGCCTCACCGTGGAGCAAGCTTTCCTCGAGTTCGACGAGCAGCCGCTTGCTTCGGCCTCGATCGGGCAGGTGCACCGCGCTCGGCTCCCGAACGGCGAGGAGGTCGCGGTCAAGATCCAGCGGCCGGAAGCCGCGAGGCAGGTCGAGGCCGATCTCGGGCTGCTGTATCAGGCGGCGAAGCTTCTACGCGAGCGGGTCCGAGCTCTCGAGTTCATCGACCCGCGGGAGCTCGTGGACGAGTTTGCTCACTCGATTCGCCTCGAGCTCGACTATGGGCACGAAGCGCGGAATGCGGACGCCTTCCACCGCAACTTCGCGCATACGCCCGAGGTTGTCGTCCCGGCCGTGATCCGTCGGTACTCGACGGGACGCGTGCTGACGCTCGAATTCCTGCGCGGCAGGAAGGTCTCCGAGCTCGATCTTCCGAACATGCGGCCGGACGAGAGGCGCGACGTCGCCTACCGGATGGCGGACACGTGGATGACGATGGTCTTTCGGCACGGCTTCTTCCACTCCGACCCGCATCCCGCGAACATCTTCATCCTCGATTCCGGCGAGCTTGGCCTCGTGGACTTCGGGCAGGCAGGGAAGCTCACGGACGACGACATGGCGAAGCTGACACGGCTTTTCGTCGACGCGGCTACCGAGAACATCGACGCGATTCCGCGGCGAATGAGAGAGCTCGGCGTCCGCTATGCGCCAGAGCGCGAGCAGGAGTTCCGCGCAGAGCTGCGCGTGCTCTTCGACCGCTACTACGGGACTCGGCTTTCGGACATCGATCCGCTGCAGGTGATCCGGGAGGCGTTCCAGCTCATCTACTCGCTGAACCTGCGTCTGCCATCACGCTTCGTGATGCTGGACAAGGCGATCGCCACCCTTGCCTCCGTCGGTACCGAGGTCTATCCCGACTTCAACGTCTTCGAGGTCGCGAAGCCGTACGCCCGCGGTCTGCTCGCTGACCGCTATCAGCCACGGATCGTCGCGCAACGGGCGAGGGCGGAAGCGCTGGCGCTCGGGTCGATCGTGCGGGAGCTGCCATACCAAGTGAACGATGTCCTGGAGCGCATGCGTGAGGGGACGTTCCAGATCCGCTTCGACAACCCCGGTCTCGATGAGCTCGACGACCATATCGACCAGGCGTCGAACCGCCTCTCGGTCGCCCTGATCGTGCTCGGGGGCCTCGTCGGCTCGTCGATCATCGGAGTCTTCGGACAGGAAGGTCCCCAGATCATGGGTTTGCACGTGTTGTCCTTCGTCGGCTTCGTACTCTCTGGAATCTTCGGGCTTTGGGTCATCTGGGGTGTTCTCCGCCATGGACGTCTCTAGGGCACGTCTCGCTGAGACGGTGCGGCTGAGGAAGTCTTGTCACGCTTTAGCCGGAATGGACATCTAGCGCGGCGATGGCGCCCCGGCTAGCGTCGGCGGCATGCCGAATGCCGTTCTCGTCGCCGAGCCCGAGCTCGAGACCCGCGAGTACCTCGGTCGCCATTTGCGCGACGACGGCTTCGACGTGCTTGGCGCCGCTCGGCGGAGCGAAGCCCTCGAGCTCGCCGAGCGTATCCGGCCGGATCTCGTGCTCCTCGCGGAGCTCGACCTCTGCCTTCGGCTTCGGCGCGGCGAGCCGGGGAGGACCTGGGACCGGAACGTGCCGGTGATCTTGCTTGCGCCCTCGTCCGATCCGGTGGAGCGGGTGCGGGCACTCGACCGCGGCGCTGACGACGTGATGGGACGGCCGTTCGCCTACGAGGAGCTACTCGCCCGGATCCGAGCGCTCCTGCGGCGAAGCACGGCTTCCTCCACGGAGGTTCTGCTTGCGGGAGAGATTGTCATCGACCGGCGTACACGTCGCGTGTCCGTGCGCGAGACGATGGTCGTGCTGTCGGCGAAAGAGTTCGAGCTCCTCGCCCGGCTAGCCTCGGAGCCGTACCGCGTCTTCACGAAGGAGGAGCTGTTGAGGGAAGTGTGGGGTTACCGTGCTCTCGGTCGCACCCGAACCCTCGAGTCGCACGCGTCGCGGCTGCGCAAGAAGCTCCGGCTCATCGAGGACGACCACTTCATCGTCAACATCTGGGGAGTGGGTTATCGGCTGTTGGAGTAAGGACGAGCGCGCTTTACAGCGCCCCTTCGAGCTCGAGCAGGGTGACCTTCCGATCGAGCCCGCCCGCGTACCCGACGAGATCGCCGCTCGAACCCACGACTCGGTGGCAAGGAAGGACGATCGGGATCCGGTTCCTGTTCATCACCGTTCCCACGGCTCGTGCCGCGCGCGGGCGGCCGACTCGCGTGGCGAGCGCGCCGTAGGTCGTCGTCTCCCCGTACGGCACGCGTGCGAGCTCTTGGAGGACGGAGACCGTGAACGGCGGCAGCGCGCGGAGATCGAGCGAGAGGTCGAATGCGCGGCGCTTCCCCTCGAAGTATTGATCGAGCTCGCGGCGCGCCCCGTCCACGCTGCGGGGCGAGCGGAGGACGCGAGGCCCGGCGATGCGGGCGAGCCGCTCGAGCTGCTCCTCCGGCTCGGGATCGAAGGAGATGGCCGCGAGCCCCTGCTCGGAGGCGGCGACGAAGAGAGGGCCGACAGGCGAGTCGACGACGTCGAACCCCATGTCGAGGAGGCCCATGGTGGTTGCGGCTTCACGGAAGCGGCGGTCGAGATCGGCAGAGACGGTCATTGGCTCCTCCTGCGCAGCCGGCGGACTCCCGTCGAGGCGGCCTGTCGGGCCGCTTCCTCGCTCGAGCCGAGCGCCGCTGCGATCTGGTCGTAGGAAAGGTCGTATCCGTAGCGGAGCACGACGGCTGCGCGCTCCTTCGGCGGGAGGCCGTCGGTCATCGGCGCGAGCTCCTCGAACGCAGGGCGATCGTCGTCGGCGCCGGTCTCGACGAGCTCGCTTTCGGGTCGCGTTCGGCGCAGCGTGTCGATAGCGACGTTGCCCGCGATCGTGAGCACCCATGCTCGCAGGTGTTCGCCGTGCTCGAGGCGCCGGTACGCCTGCAGCGCGCGTAGGAAGGTCTCCTGAAACGCATCCTCGGCGCGGCCGTTGCCGACACGGCGCCGAAGAAATCGAAGCACCTCGGAGCGATGTTGCTCGTAGAAGTGCTCGAACGGTGGGATCGCCACGCTCTGCATCTTCCTGTTCTAACGACCGAGGGCACGCATCTGTGAGCATGGGTGGGTGCGCGCCGCTGTCGTTGGCCACGTCGAGCTGATCGAGTTCCTGCCGGTCGAGCACGTGCCGCGCCCTGGCGAGATCGTCTCTGCGGAGGAGTCGTGGACCGAGGCCGCGGGCGGCGGCTCCGTGGCAGCTCAGCAGTTCGCACAGCTCGCCGACTCGGTGCTCTTCTTCACCGCACTCCCCGCAGACGAGCTTGGCCACGCAGCGAAGGCCGAGCTGGAGGCGCGCGGGATCGAGGTTCACGCAACGTCGGTGGATCCGCCGCAGCGCCGGGGGTTCACGTACGTCGACGAGGTGGGGGAGCGCACGATCACCACCATCGGGCCGAAGATCGGCCCCCGCGGGCATGACGACTCACTTCCCTGGCATGAGCTCGCGCGGTGCGATGCCGTCTATTTCTGCGCCGGAGACGTCGATGCGCTGCGGGCCGCACGCCGAGGCCGCGTACTCGTCGCGACGGCGCGCGAGCTGGCGACGTTGCGTCGCGGTGCGGTCGAGCTCGACGCGCTCGTGGGGAGTGGCAAGGACGAGGCCGAGCTCTACCAGCCCGGTGATCTCGATCCCGCGCCGCGGCTGGTCGTGACGACCTCAGGCGCTTTGGGCGGCTGGGCGCAACCGGGTGGCCCATTCACCGCTGCGCCGCCTCCCGTGCCACGCGCCGACTCGTACGGTGCCGGAGACTGCTTCGTATCCGGTCTGGCTTTCGCGCTCGCAGCCGGGCTCGAGACGCCGGACGCCCTGGCGTTCGCCGCCCGGTGTGGCGCGGGCGCCCTGGCAGGCCCGGGCGTCCACGCAGAGCACGTCCTCCTGTAACGGCGCTCTCGGGGGACGCATTGGAGCTGAATCGCCACGCTTACTGTTAAGACGCGCCCGGCCCGCGATGGGGCGAAGGGGTTGCGCAGTGGGACAAAGTGGAGTAATGTGGGGATCCGTGGGTAGGGGATCCGCGAATAATCCATGTTCTACGGCGAGTACGAGCACACGGTCGACGAGAAGAACCGGCTCACGCTGCCGGTGCGGTTTCGCGACGCACTGGCGGGAGGCGTGGTGCTCGCTCGCGGGATCGAGAAGAACATCGACATCTACCCGCGGGAGAGCTGGGACGCGAACGTGGCGCGGATCGCCGAGCTGGATTCGCTCACGCGGGAAGCCCGCGAGATGAAGCGCTTCGTCTTTGCCGGCGCGACCGTGACGGAGCTCGACAAGCAGGGGCGCGTGCTGGTCCCGCCACATCTGGGGACGCACGCAGGACTCTCCAAGGAGATTGTCCTCGCAGGGGTGCACGACCACATCGAGATCTGGGATCGATCTGAATGGACGACTCATCTGAACGCGATCGAAGGGAGCGCGGGCGATGTTGCCGAACGTCTTGCGGACAGACGCAGCTGATCACACTCCGGTCCTCGCGGAGGAGATTCGCGAGCTGGTTTCAGTGCAGTCGGGGGAAACGATTCTCGATGCAACCTTCGGCGCGGGAGGGCATTCGCGCCTGCTCGTGACCGATCTCGCGGGCGAGGGGAAGCTGATCGCGGTCGATCGTGACCCGACCGTTCGCCCGTACTTCGACCGGGCAAAGGCGTCCGCGCGCGGCGTACAGATGCGTTTCCTGCGGGGCGACTATGCCGTCGTTCTCTCGCAGCTGGCCGGGAACGGCGTCAAAGCGGATGTCGTCCTGCTCGATCTCGGGCTTTCGTCGATGCAGGTCGACCGCCCCGAGCGAGGTTTCTCGTACGCGACCGATGCTCCGCTCGACATGCGGATGGATCCTTCGGACGAGCCGAGTGCGGCTGACATCGTAAACACGTGGGACGAGCAGGAGCTCGCGACGATCTTCCGCCGTTACGGCGAGGAGCGCTACGCGCGTCAGATCGCGCGCGGCATCGTTCGCCGGCGCGCCGAGGCGGCGATCGACCGCACCGGACAGCTCGTCGACGTCGTCCGCGCGTCCATCCCCGCGCCGGCGCGGTTCGGCGAAGGGCATCCCGCAAAGCGCGTCTTTCAGGCGCTGCGGATCGAGGTGAATCACGAGCTCGAGTCGCTCGAGGCCGGGCTCCCCGCCGCCTTCGAGATGCTTCGTCCTGGTGGGCGCTTGGCAGTCATCAGCTTCCACTCGCTCGAGGACCGGATCGCCAAGCACTTCCTTCGTGACCTTGCGCGCGGCTGCACGTGTCCTCCCGAGCTTCCGATCTGCGTTTGCGGGCACGAGCCCGAGCTTCGGATTCTGACGCCGCGCCCGGTTCGGCCGTCCGCGCGCGAGCTCGACGCGAATCCACGCGCGGCCTCCGCACGACTCCGAGTGGCGGTCAAGGTCTGATGGGGTCCATCGCCGAAGGCATACGCATCGGCCGAGCTCGTCCGCGAGCCGTCCCGCGGCCCCGCCTGCTTGGAGGCGGCGTCGTCTGGATCGTCCTCTTCGCGACGCTGCTCGCGGGCGTGGTCGCGGTGAACGTGACCGTGCTCCGGCTTAACCTCCAGCTCGACGGAGTCGGCCGCGAGCGCTCCGAATTGAAGTCGGATATCGCCAACCTGCGGTCGGAGCTCTCGAGCGCTTCCGCGACCGCACGCATCGAGCGACTTGCGACGAAGGAGCTCGGGCTGACCCAGGCCGATCCCGAAACGATCATCTTCGTACAACTTCGGAAGTGACGCGCGCGTCGACGAACCGTCGCATCGTCCTGCTCGCAGCCGCGTTCGTGGCGATCCTCGGGATCGCGCTCGCCCGCGCGTTCTGGCTGCAGGTCGTCAACGGTAACGCGTACGCGGCCATGGCCGTCCGTCAACACCGCGAGACGGTCGTCGTCCCGGCGGCGCGCGGCACGATCTTCGACCGAAACAGTGAGCCGCTCGCGATCGGCGAGCGTACGACGACCGTGTACGCGAACCCGAGGCAGGTCGACGAGCCGAAACGCCTCACTCTTGCAGTGGCGGAGGCGTTCGACCTGCAACCGGCGGCCGTCTACCCGCCTCTGATCGACCGCTCGCGCGGATTCGTCTACGTCGCCCGAAAGGTCGATCCGGTGAAGGCCGAGGCACTCGAGGAGCTCGGCTTCGCCGGGCTCGGCTTCTACTCCGAAGAGCTGCGGACATACCCGCAGGGCCCGGTCGCGTCACAGGTGTTGGGCTATGCGGGTTTGGACAACAAGGGCCTCGAGGGGCTCGAGCGCTCGCTGGAGAAGACCTTGGCGGGCAAGCCCGGCAAACAGACCGTCGTCAAGGACCCCTTCGGCCGCGCGCTCGATGTCGTCTCGACTCAGCCGGAGACCCCTGGGCGGAACGTGCGACTTACCCTCGACCATCAGATCCAGGCCAACGCCGAAACGGTGCTTACGGAGATCGTCCGGCAATACGGGGCGCGGGCGGCCTCCGCAATCGTGATGGATCCACATACGGGGGCTGTGCTGGCGATGGCCACCGCGCCCGGTTTCAACGCGAATCGCTTTCCGACGACTCGGCCCGATCGCCGACGAAATCGAGCCGTGACCGACACGTACGAGCCGGGATCGACCTTCAAGCTCGTAACAGTGTCCGCGGGTTTGCAGGAAGGCGTCGTGAGACCGTCGAGCTCGTTTGTGCTCCCACCGTCGCTCCTTGTCGCCGATCGAGTCATCCGCGAATCTCATACGCGCGGGACGGAGCGAATGAGCGTGCGGGAGATCGTCGAGCGCTCGTCGAACATCGGCACGATCACGATTGCGCAGCGGCTCGGGGAAGGCCGCCTGGCAAGCTGGATCGACCGCTTCGGGTTCGGGAAGTCGACTGGCATCGACTTCCCCGGAGAGTCGTCCGGATTCGCGCTTCCACTCGACCAGTGGTCAGGCTCGACGATCGGGACCGTCCCGATCGGCCACGGTATCGCTGTTACCCCGATTCAGATGGCGAGGGCGTACGCGGCAATCGCCAACGGTGGCGTGCTCGTCCAGCCCCACCTCGTCGACCGCATGGACGGGAAGCCATATGAGCAGAAACGGGGCCGCAGAATCGTCTCCCGGGAGGTCTCGAAGCAGATGCTCGCCATGCTCCGAAGCGTCGTAATCGAGGGCACCGGCACCGAGGCCGCGATCCCGGGCTATACGGTGGCCGGGAAGACGGGAACCGCGGCGAAGATCGATCCGGACGGCCGCTACTCGCACACGCGTTACGTCGCATCGTTCGTCGGACTCGTCCCCGCGACGAAACCAAGGCTGGTGATCATGGTCATGGTGGACGAGCCGAGCGGCTCCATCTACGGCGGCACGGTGGCGGCGCCGGCCTTCAAGCAGATCGCGCGCTTCAATCTCCAGCACCTCGAGGTTCCCCCTGACGCACCGCGTACGACCGGCTCCCAGGACTGAACCTTCCTCTAGCCTGAACGACGTGGATCTGGAGGCGCTGATCCGGGCGCTCGCTCCGAGCGAGGTAACCGGAGCCCGGCCGGTCGCGATCGGCGATCTCGCCTACGACACGCGCAACGTCTCGGCTGGCGCGCTGTTCTTCTGTGTCCCGGGGGAGCGCGTCGACGGTCACGACCTCGCCTGGGAGGCGATCGAGAGAGGCGCGGCGGCGCTCGTGGTGGAGCGTGTGCTCGACGTCGATATTCCTCAACTCGTCGTCGACGATGTACGCGCGGCGATGGCCGTGGCGGCGGATGTGTTCTTCGGGGAGCCGACCCGGGAGCTCGAGATCGTGGGAGTAACAGGCACGAACGGGAAGACCACGACTGTGTTTCTCCTGCACTCGATGCTCGAGGCCGCAGGACGCAGGCCGGGGCTGGTGGGGACGGTGAGCTGGATCGTGGGCGGAGAGGAGCGCACGGCGCCGTTCACCACTCCGGAGGCGATCGAGCTTCAGCGTCTGTTTCGGGAGATGGTCGAATCGGGGGACCGCAGCGCCGCGATCGAAGCTTCGTCGCACGGCTCCACCTTCAGGCGTCTCGACCGGGTCCGGTTCGACGCCCTCGTCTTCACGAACCTGAGTCAGGACCACCTCGACTTGCACGAGACGATGGAGGGGTACTTCCAGGCGAAGCGGCGGCTCTTCACGGGGCCACAGCCGCCACCGACGGCCGTGAACGTGGGCGACGAGTGGGGGCAGCGGCTGGCGGCCGAGCTTGCCGCTATGCACCGCGCTCCGCTCGTGACGTTCGGGCTCGAGGGCGGTGCGGAGATACGGCCAACGTCTCTCGAGCTGACTGGGGGCGGCAGTAGGTTCCAGGCGGGCGGAATCGAAGTCGAAACGTCGCTGCGCGGCATCTTCAACGTCGAGAACGTGCTCGGCGCCGTGGCTGCCGGGTTGCTGCTCGATCTCGACGAGAGGTCGATCCAGGAGGGCATTGCGCGCGTGTCCCAGATTCCGGGGCGGTTCGAGGCGATCGAAGCCGGGCAGCCATTCGCGGTCCTGGTCGACTACGCGCACACCCCGGACTCCTTGGAAACTGCGTTGAGGGCCGCGCGTGATCTGGGGGAGGGGCGAGTGATCGTCGTATTCGGGGCAGGAGGAGATCGTGACCGCGGCAAGCGCCCGCTGATGGGGAAGGTCGCGGCGGAGCGCGCAGACGTCGCCATCGTGACCTCTGACAATCCCCGCTCGGAAGATCCGATGGCGATCATCCAGGACGTGCTCCAGGGTGCGGGAATGGACGTCGAGATCGATCCCGACCGGCGCAGTGCGATTCGCCGAGCCGTGGGACTGGCCGAGCCGGGCGACGTCGTCGTCGTCGCGGGCAAAGGCCACGAGCAGGGGCAGGAGATCTCGGGCAGCGTGCACCCGTTCGACGATCGAGTGGTGGTGCGCGAAGCCCTCGCCGAGCTGCATCCGCCAGGCTGACCTCGACCTGTGGAGAAACTTGCACTCACTTGTGACGAGTTCGGGGCATGTCCAGGGTCAGACCCGGGGGACATGTCTCTGAGGGCGGCCCCGTGA
>JACDCN010000006.1 GCA_013817555.1 Actinomycetota bacterium | reverse complement strand
GCTTTCGTAGAGGTCGGAGAGGTCCCACGCGACGTCCTCCGCCCCTGTCAGCTCTGTAGTCGTCATGCGCGAGACTTTACTCATGCGAGAGCTGGCATCAGCCGCTCGCCGATCAATGCGACCATGTCGTCGTCCGAGTGGTTCAGGTGCTGCAGCATGACGCGGTCGACACCCAGTGCCTCGAGCCCGCGGATTCGCTCGGCCACCTCCGCGACCGTTCCGGCGAGCCAGGTTTCGCGACGCTCCTCGAGCAGGTGCTCCGCGTCGGCATCTCCGCCCCGCACGGCGAGGAAGGTTCGGATCCGGTCCAGCACCTCTCCGCCGTCGGAGCCGAGATAGCACGGGGTCATCACCGAAAAGCCGAGCGTGGCAGGATCGCGCCCCGCGTCGGCGCAGGCGCGGTTCAGGCACTCCTTCCGCTCCCGGAGCTCGTCGTTCGGGGCGCCGAGGGTGTTGACCTCATCGGCGAAGCGGGCTGCGAGCGTCGCAAAGCGGGGCTTGACGGTGCCGCCGAGGACGAGCGGGGGGTGAGGCTCCTGAACAGGACGCGGTAGCGCCGTCTGTCCTCAGAGCCGGTAGCTCGGGCCGCTGTGGTCGAACGTATCGTCGGTCCACGACCTGACGACGATCTCGACCTGCTCGGCGAAGAGTCCGAACCGCTGCTTGGCGTCGAGGAACGAGAACCCGTGCTCGAGGTGCTCGCGCTCGTACCAGCCGGCTCCCATACCCACGTCGACGCGTCCTCCGGAGATGTGGTCGACGGTGACGGCCATCCGGGCGAGCACGCTCGGATGGCGGAACGTCGCCGGCGAGACGAGCGTGCCGAGCCGGATCCGCTCCGTGACCGCAGCCAACCCGGCGAGCGTCGCCCACGCGTCGAGCGCCGCAGCCTGCGGACGGATGATCGCCGTGTAGTGATCCGAGCGAAAGAGCCCCTCGAGACCGTGGTCCTCGACGAGACGGCCCAGGCGCACCCAGTCCTCCCAGGTGACCCCTTCCTGCCCCTCGATCATCAGGCAGACGCGCACCAGCGGCTATGCAGGCATAGTCGGGATCGGGTACTGCGCGACTTGTCCGTCCCGCGTGAGGAGCACCAAGTCTTCCGCGACCGCTTGTGCCACCAGCATGCGATCGAACGGATCAGCGTGCAGCATCGGTAGAGCCGCCGCCGCTCGCCCATGTGCCCACGTCACGGGAAGCTCCTCGAAGCCCGCTCGATCCGCGCCGACATCCAACGTGATGGGCATGGAGATCTTTCCGAGCGCATTCTTGATCGCCCATTCCCAGACGCTGGCTGCGGACAAGAACGACGCGTTGCCGGGGTCCTCGATGGCAGCACGTGCCTCCCCCGTAAGAAGCGCGGGGTCCTCGAAGAACCAAATCGCGACGTGCGTGTCGAGGAGGAGCCTCACTCCCCGTAGACGAGCTTCTCGAACTCCGGCATCGGCTCGTCGAAGTCCGGGGAGACCCAGATCTGACCCTTCAGGAAACCACCCTCGCGCTTCTTTGGCTGGGTCGCAGGAACCAGCTCTACGACAGGCGTGCCGTTCCGCGCGACCACGACCTTCTCCCCCAACTCGACCAGGCGAACGAGCTCCGAGAGGCGCGACTTTGCCTCGTGCATGTTTACGACAACCATGCTAGCTAGGTTAGCTAACCTGCCGCTGCCGTCAAGGTGGCGAGCGCCGCCGCGTCCGTAACGGGCGCTTGGCAGACGAAACGCTCGCAGGCGTACACCGCCGGCTTGCCGTCCACGAGCCGTTTCCCCTCGAGCAGCGGCACTCCCTCGGCGGGCCCGACCGCGACGACCGTGCGCGGCTCGAATGAGGCGAGCGCGGCTCGGGCAACCGGCGAGTCGACCGACCCAACGATCGCGATCTCTCGTGTCGGGCTGAACCAGAGGTCGAGGCCGCAGAGCATCCAGGCGAAGCCTCCCGGCGCGCGACGCAGCGCAGGCTCCACCAGGCGGAAGACCGAGACCGCTCGCCGCTCGAGCTCCTCATCGCCCCAGATCCGGCCGAGTCGGAGCAGCACCCACGCGAGCATCGAGTTGCCGGACGGAATGGGCGTGTCCTGGAGATCCTTCGTCCGGTGCACGCGCTCGTCCGCGTCCACCGCGGCCAGGTAGAACCCGCCGCGTTCCTCGTCTCCGAAGAGCTCGATGGCAAGCAGCGCAAGCCGGTGAGCTTCGGTCAGCCAGCGGAGCTCACCGGTCGCGAGGTGCAGCTCCATGAGCCCGTAGGCGACGTTCGCGTAGTCGTCGAGGAACCCCGGGCCGCTCGCCCGCCCGTCGCGCCGCGAGCGAAGCAGTCGACCGTCGGGGTCGGAAAGCGGCCCGAGCAGGAATTCCCCCACGCCCCGGGCGACATCGAGCCAGTCGTCGCGCTCGAGCCGATAGCCCGCCTCGGCGAGCGCTGCGAGGGCGAGCCCGTTCCACGAAGCGAGCACCTTGTCATCCCGGAAGGGCTGCTCCCTGGTCGCGCGCTCGGCCAGCAGTCGAGCTTTGAGCTCCGAATCGAGCTGTCCGCGCACGATCAGGCGCCCGTGCTCGAACGGCTCCAGAAGGTCCCCAGGAATCCCTGACGCTTCCGCCTCTTCGCCGGTCCATGTGTAGGTCAACCCTTCAACCCCATCGGTGTCCGCGTCCTGGGCTGACGCAAGTCCACCCTCGGGAAGCAGCATCTCGCGGACGACATAGTCGACCGTCTCCTCCACGATCTCCCGATAGCGCGGGCGGCCGGTCACGGCCCACCCGTGCAGGTACGTGGATGCCAGCACGGCGTTGTCGTAGAGCATCTTCTCGAAGTGCGGGACGAGCCAGCGCGCGTCGACCGAGTAGCGGTGAAATCCGCCCCCGACCACGTCATACAGCCCGCCTGCGGCCATCCCGTCGAGCGTGGCAGTGACCATCGCGAGCGCGTCCTCGTCTCCCCGTCGCAGCAGGAACTCGAGCGTCGACGCCGCCGGGAACTTCGGCGCGCCCCCGAAGCCCCCGAACGCGGGCTCGAAGCTTCGCGCGATGCCGCGCGCGGCTTCAGTCATGAGCGATTCGGTCAGCGGCTCGCTCGAGGGGCGAAGCTCGGAGCTGCGCCGAAGCGTCCCGTCGATCTGCGCCGCCTGGCGCTCGATGTCCGCGCGCCGCTCGCTCCAGGCGCGGGCGACCGCCTCCAAGAGGTCGCGAAAGCTCGCCAGGCCGTGCCGGGGCTCCGGCGGGAAATAGGTTCCGGCATAGAAGGGCCTTCCCTCCGGCGTCATGAACACCGTCGTCGGCCAGCCTCCCGATCCCGTCATCCCGACGGTCGCCTCCATGGTCACCGCATCCACGTCCGGCCGTTCCTCCCGATCGACCTTGACGTTGACGAAGAGGTCGTTCATCAGCGCGGCGGTCGCGGGATCCTCGAACGACTCGTGCGCCATGACGTGGCACCAGTGGCACGAGCTGTAGCCGACCGAGACGAGGAGCGGCTTCTCCTCGGCTCGGGCGAGCTCGAAGGCCTCCTCGCCCCACGGATGCCAGTCGACCGGATTCTCGGCGTGCTGGAGGAGGTAGGGGCTGGTGGCGCCGGCCAGGCGGTTCATCTCACCACGGTACGCGGTTGACTCCGTCCGATGCAGGTCTTAGCCTCACGTTCACATGGACAGACAACGGATCGGGCTCTGGGGAACGGTTATCTTCGCCGGTGCGGCTGTGGTCGGCGTGATGGTGCAGCTGTACCTCATCGGGGGCTACCTCTTCGACCCAGACGATGCGTGGTTGGACGCGCACAAGGACTTCGGCAAGGTCGTCCACCTGGCCTACATCCTCACGTTCCTCTCCGCGCTCGTCGCAGCCTGGCCGAGGTGGCGCCTGGCGCTGTGGCCCTTCGTGCTCGCCGTGCTCGGCTCGATCCAAGCATTCCTCGCCTACGGTGGGGATGTTGGTGGAGGCAACGCCGGTCTGCACGCGTTCCACGCGGCACTCGTCCCGATCGTCGTCATCCTCGCGCTCTTCATCGGTTGGAACGCGTGGAAGCACATCAGAGCGATGCCCGACACGACGATGAACGACGCAGCTCGCAGCTAGTACGTCAACACGCGGTCGCTCTCGAGAGCGAGTTGCACGAGCTTGTTCGGCATCGCGAGCTCGACGGGCTTGTCGTCGAGATCCTCTTCGCCTAGCCCGCGCGCCTTGCTCGACATACCCGAGGCGTAGATCCGCGCACCAGACGCCACGACCGCGTCGTACGACTCCCTGAGACTTCCTGTCCCCAGTCCGACGAGCGAGTCGAGCACCGAGTCGCGCAGCAGTTGCACCGAGTCTCCGGCAAGGAAGAGCACGACCTCGTGACCCTCCTCCACCGCCGCCTTCGCTACGAGAAACCCGAGCGCAGCGCGCGTCGGACTCTCCGGCCCGCTGGTCATGTGAACGAGGATCTTCGGCACGCGCGAGAGTCTAAACGGTGGCAGCTCGGCGTTTGCGCACATGCCTGACGACCTCGACGACAAGGCCGAGGGTCAGCGCGATCCCGAGCGCGACGAAGATTCCCCAGACCGGGTGCTCCTCGAAGGTCTTTCCGAACAGGTAGCCGAGCATGGCCGCGTAAGTCGCCCAGAGCAGCCCGGCCACGATGTCGTAGACGATGAACCGCCGCCAGGTGAACGTGTGCACGTACCCGGCCGAGAACGTCACCGCGGTCCTGCCGCCCGGGATGAAGCGCGCGAGCAAGATGATGTAGGCGCCGCGCTCGTCGAGGGTGCGCTCGGCCCAATCGAGCCGCTTGTGCGCCTTCTCGCTCGAGAACCAGCGCTTGACCGTCCTCTCCCCGACGAGGGTGCCGATCCCGTAGGAGATGTTGTCGCCGAGGATGGCGCCAGCGGCGCCCGCGAGGATGACGAGCAGCAGGCTCAGGTCTCCCGACCCCGCAAGGCTGCCTCCGATGACAACGAGCGTCTCGCTCGGCACGAGTGGGAAGAAGGCGTCGATCGCCGCGATCGCGAAAATGACGAGGTAGCTCCACCACTCGCCGGAGACCCACTCCGCGAGCTGATCGAAGTCGAGCCAGTCGGGCACGCACGCATCCTCGCAGGAGCGCCGGCAGCAAGGATCAGACTTCAGTCTGACTTGATGTTGGCCGTCGCCCAGGTCGCGGACCGGGCGGGCGAGAACGGCGCCAACCATAAGAGCGGGGTCAGGCTAAAGGCTGACCCCAAGAGCGCTGGAAGCCATCATGATCTGGCCGGTGCCGTTCCTGCCCCTCGCCGGCAAGCGCGTGCTCGACGTCACGACCTCGATCGCAGGGCCCTTCTGCGCGGAGATCCTCGCGGCCCTCGGTGCAGACGTCGTCAAGATCGAGCGGCCCGACACGGGAGACGACGGGCGCGCCTGGGGCCCGCCGTTCTGGAACGGCGAAGGAGCGATGTTCCTCTCGGTCAACGCGGGGAAGCGGTCGCTCGCCCTCTCGCTGCGCGACGAACGAGGTCGCGAGGCTCTCCTTCGACTCGCCGAGCGCTCCGATGTCTTCCTCCAGGGTCTCCGACCGGGACTCGCGGAGGAGCTCGGATTGGGCATCGCAGCCGTACGGGCACGAAGTCCGGAGCTGATCTACTGCTCGATCGGTGCCTACGGTCGAGTGGGGCCGCTGTCGAGCGAGCCGGGCTACGACGCGCTGATGCAGGCGGCAGGCGGTCTCATCAGCATGACGGGCGAGCGGGAGCGGTCGGGAGTCCGCGTCGGCTCGTCGCTGATCGACATGGGCACCGGCATGTGGGCGGCGCTCGGAATCGTCTCGGCACTCCTCGAACGTGAGCGCACCGGCGAAGGAGCCGAGGTGGATACGTCGCTCTACGAGACCGCCCTCGGCTACATCGGCTACCACCTGGTCGGTTACCTCGCAGATGGAACCGTGCCGACGAGGGAAGGCACCGTCTTCCCGATGGTCGCTCCCTACCAGGTCTTTCCGACGAAGGACGGCGAGCTCATGATCGCGGGTGGGAACGACCGGCTGTTCACCGCTCTTTGCGAGGCGTTGGAGCTGCCCGAAGTCGCCGACGACGATCGCTTCCGGACGAATCCCGATCGTGTCCAAAATCGAGAGCAGCTGGTCGCGCTCCTCACGATGCGCCTCCGGGAGCGCACCACGAGCGCGTGGCACGGGCTCCTGACCGCTGCGGGCGTTCCGGCGGCGCCGGTCGCAGACGTTGCAGACGTCGTCTCCTCGGAGCAGACCCAGGCTCTGGGGATCATGCAGCCGGTCGAGCATCCGAGCATTCGCGACCTGCGGCTCGCTGCTCTGCCGCTCTCGTTCGACGGCGCGCGGGCGCGGCATCGTCTACCTCCGCCGCTTCTGGGCGAGCACTCCGGGGAGGTGCTACGGGAAGCGGGATACGGCGAGGAGGAGATCGCGGCGTTGGCGGAAGAAGGCGTCGTCGGGCTCGGGACTGGGGGTCAGGCTTCAGCCTGACCTCGGTCTGAGATGGCCGACAACCCCAACCTGGGGGACAGGCTGAAGCCTGGCCCCACGCCCTGGCTACTCGTACGCGATCGCTCTGAGCGGGTCGAGCTTCGCCGCCCGACGTGCAGGAAACACCGCGGCGAGGATGCCGACCGCGATCGCGGCGATCACGAAGATGACGACCTGGAGCGTCGGGAACGAGAACACGAGGAAGTCGACGCGGTAGATCAGGAGCGCGGCGAGGGCGATCCCGAGCACGATCCCGATGGCGGCTCCGATCAGCGCCGTGATCACGCTCTCGTGGCGGATCATGCGCCTGATCTGCCGCCGCGTCATCCCGATCGCGCGCAGCATTCCGATCTCGCGCGTCCGTTCGAAGACCGTCAGGACGAGCGTGTTCACGATCCCGAAGAGGCTGACGACGATCGAGAGGGCGAGCAGCACGTACAGGATGTTGAGGATCGAGCTGAGCCCGGAGATCTGATTGTCGATGAAGCCCTCGCGGGACTGCGCCTTGGCGTTGGGGAAATCCGCGAGCGCGGCGTCGAGCGCGGCCTGGTTCTCGTCGGTCGCGCCGCCCTCCATCTTCAGGAACGAATAGAGGTTTCTCGGCTGCGGCACCTCGGCGTCGAAGGCAGCGGCGGAGATCGTCACCGCCCCGAACGGCGAGCCTCCGCTCGGCGGGTCGAAGATGCCTTCGATCTCGAACGTCTTCGAGCTCCCGTTCGGGAACGTCACCTCGACCGACGACCCCACGCCGGCGTCGTTGTCCTCCGCCCAACCGTCGTCGACGAAAGCACCGTCGTCTCCGAGGGTGGAGATCGTGTCCTCGGGCCCTTCCGTCCAGTCGAGATCGATGACCTCCTGCGTGCCGGGATCGACGGCCGTGATGAAGCCGGCCTCCCCGTTTCGTAGCGCTTCGCCCGTACGCACATTCCCGACCACGGTCACCCCGGGCGCCATGGCGGCCGCCTCGGCGGCGTCGATCGGGATCGGAGAGAAGTTGTTCTGCGCGGTGATCGCGTAGTCGCCCGTGAAGAGATCGTTCACCGAGCTCTTGAACGAGACGATGATCCCCGACGCGAGCGTCGCCACGAGCGTGACGAGCGCGAGCCCGATCATCAGCGCGGCCGCCGTCGACGCCGTTCTCTGTGGGTTGCGACGCGCGTTGTCCCGAGCCAACGACCCGGCGGCGCCGCCCATCTTCGTGGCCGGCCACCCGAGCACGTGAGCGAGCGGGCGAACGAGGCGCGACGAGAAGAGCGCCACACCCAGGAAGACGAGGAGGGTGCCGAGGCCCATCCAGATGAGGATCGTGGTCGTGTCGAGGCCGTCGGCGAAGATCCCGTAGGCGAGCGCTGCGAAGCCCCCTACTGCCATGAGCAGCGCGCCCACCCCCCGCAGGCGGGCGAACCGGCCGGGCGGTAACGTCGCTCCTTCGCGCACGGCAGCGACCGGAGGCACCCGCGTCGCGCGGATCGCAGGCCGCAAGCTGGCCCCGAGCGTCACCAGGATCCCGGCCAGAAGCGCGACGACGATCGTGCGCGTCTCGAAGACGAGACCGGTGTTCGGCAGCGTGAAGCCCACGAGGTCGAACAGCCGGAAGAGACCTTTCGCGAGCGCGAGGCCCAGAAAGAGACCCACGAGAGAGGCGACGATGCCGACGACGAGGGCTTCGAGGATGATCGAGCCGAGCACCTGCCGCCGCGAGGCGCCGAGCATCCTGAGCGTGGCCAGCTCCCGCGTCCGCTGCGCGATCGTTATCGACAGCGAGTTGGCGATCACGAACGACCCGACGAAGAGCGCGATGCCACCGAATGCGAGCAGGAACGTCTGCAGGAAGGTGATGAACTCGTTGGTCTCCTCGGCGTCCGACTCCACCTGCTGGCCGACACCCTGCACCTGGGTGCCGTCGGGCAGAATCGCCTGGATCTCCCGCACGAGCTCCGGATCGGTGACGCCGGGCTTCGACGCGACCGCGATCTCGTCCAGGCGCCCTTCCTTCCGCATGAGCCGCTGCGCTGTCGGGAGATCGAAGCCGGCCAGCGTCGCCCCGCCGATCGTAAGACCCGAGCTGAACTGCATGATCCCCGAGATCGCAAGACGCTGGACCGGGCCCTCGGCCTGGACACCGATCGTCTCTCCGACCTCGAAGTCCTCCTTCGCAGCCGTCTCCTTGTCGACGATGATCTCGTTCGCGCCGGGCCACTCACCGTTGACGAGCGTCAGCGGGTTGAAGCGCGAGTCGGGATTCGCGATCGAGAAGCCGAGGTTCGGCGCCCCGCCGTAGACCACCGCCTTGCCGTCGTCGCCGATGAGCTGGGTGGCATCGGAGTCCACGCTTCCCTCGGCGTCCTCGACTCCCGAGAGCCCCCGCAGGTCCTCGAGCAACGCCTCGTCGAAGGTCGGCTCGGTCACACCACTGCCCTCGCTGAGATCGAATGCCGACTTCCCCGAGATGACGGCGTTCGAGCCCTGGCGGATGTCCGTGAAGATCCTGTCGAACGCCTGGTCGATCGAGTCGGTGAGGACGTAGGTGCCGCTGATCATCGCCACCCCGAGGACGATCGCGAGCGCCGTCAGCGCCGTCCGCAGCTTTCGGCTCAGGAGGCCCCGAATGGCGAAACGGGTCATTCGTAGGCGATCGCTCTCAGCGGATCGAGCCTCGCGGCGCGGCGAGCGGGCATGATCGCGGCGAGGATCCCGATCACGATCGCGACGATCGTGAGCACGACGAGCTGGACCCACGGGATCGCAAAGCGAATGTCGTACTCGGCGAGCGCCCGGTTGACAAGAGCCGCGAGGAAGATCCCGAGCGGTAGCCCGACGGCCGCACCGATGAGCGCGGTGATGATGCTCTCCTGGCGGATCATCCGGCGCACCTGACGACGCGTCATCCCGATCGCGCGAAGCATCCCGATCTCCCGTGTGCGCTCGTAGACCGACAGAACGAGCGTGTTGATCATCCCGAAGATGCTCACGAAGACGGCCAGAGTGAGCATGACGTAGAGGAACGAGATGAACTGGTTGAAGTCCGCGTCCTCGCGTTCGATCCACTCCTCGCGCGTCTCGAGCTGCGTGTCGGGGAAGCCGGCGATCGCTTGCTCCATCCGCGCGCGGTCGCCGTCGTCGGGCTCGCCGGCGACGTTCGCCCACGTCCAGCGGTTGCGGGGGCGGTCGTAGAGCGAGTCGAACAGCTCCCTCGAGACGTTGACGCTCTCGAGCAGCGGGTAGAACGGTGGCGGCTCGAAGGTTCCCACGACCGTGACCTTCGCGGTGCGATCTGCAGTGGAACGGATGGTCACTTCGTCACCGATCGCGACGTCGTGGTCCTCCGCGTAGTTCGAGCTCACGACCGCTTTCGTCGTGCCAAGCGTCGCGAGCAGGCTCTCGTCGCCCTCGCGCCAGTCGAAGACGTACGCCTCGGCGATCGCGTCGGGCTCGATGCCCCCGATCTCGGCCGAGTTGCCGTCGACGAGGCCGCCGTCGGAGCGCACGCTGGTCACGAGCTCGGGTACGGCCGAGGCCGCGAGCGCGTCGCCCGCCGCCGCGACGAACGGCGTGTACCCGTCGAGCGAGGTCACGACGTAGTCGGCGGCGATCTGCTCTTCGATCGCCTCGCGGTTCGACACCTTCATCCCGTTCGTGAGCGTCGCGATGAACGCGACGAGCGCGATCCCGATCATCAGGGCAGCCGCCGTCGCAGCCGTACGGCTCGGGTTCCTGCAGGCGTTCTCCCCGCCGGTGCGAGCGGCCACGCGGTCTGGGACGACGCCCGGGAACTCTGCGGGCCACTCGGGCACCCAGCTTGTCACCGCGCGGCGTAGCCACATGACGAGCACGACGAGCGCGACGAGCGGATTGAGCAGCGCTCCGCCCACGAAGGCACCGACGCGGCGCGCAGCCGATCCCGGTCCCCACGCCCCGTAGCGCATCAGCCAGTAGGGGAGGAGCCACAACGGCCAGAAGAGGACGGCGAAGGCGAACGCCGCCCAGCGGCCGATCGGACTGCTGACCGCCGCGAGCGGACGTACGACGTGCGACGAGAGCATCGCGATGCCGAGGAAGAGCAGGAGGACGCCGGCCGCGATCGAGAGCAACCGGTCCGCAGTCCCGAGCTCGTCGGTGAACATCGCGCGGGCCAGTACGACGAGCGCGACGAGGACGGCGATGCCGGCGACCCAGGGCACGAACGGGGCGAATCTGGACTTCGGGAGCGTCGCACCCTCGCGCACCGCCGCGATCGGAGGCACCCGGGTCGCCCGGATCGCGGGGAACAGCCCTGCGGCGAGCGTGATACCGACACCGACGACCAGCGCCACGATCACGGTGCGCATCGCGAAGACGCGATCCGCCGTAGGAAGCTCGACCCCGAGAGCCCTGAAGAGCCCCTCGATCCCCTCCGCCAGCAGAACGCCGAGACCGAGACCGATGAGCGATGCGGCGAAGCCGATGACCAGCGACTCGAGGATCACCGAGCCGAGAATCTGGCGCCGCGACGCGCCAATCGTCCGCAACGTGGCGAACTCGCGTGTTCGCTGCGCGACGGTGATCGAGAACGTGTTGAAGATGACGAACGCTCCGACGAAGAGAGCGATACCGGCGAAGACGAGGAGGAAGTAGCGGAAGATGGCCGTGAACTCGTTCACCTCGTCCACCTGGTCCTCGGCTTCCGCCGTCGCGCTCACGACCTTCGCGGTGTCCGGCAGCACGGGTTCGATGGCGGCGACGAGCTCGTCCTCCGCGATACCTTCGTTCGCTGCGACGGAGATCGCGTCGTACTGACCCTGCCGGTCGAGGAGCTCTTGCGCAGCGGGGATCGTGAACACCGCGAAGCTCGCATTCCCGAGGCTGTCGAGGCTGCCGTACTGCGCGACTCCGACGAGCTCGAACGAGCGCTTCGGCTGCAGCGTCGAGATCTCGACCATGTCGCCGACCGAGTAGCCCTGGTCGTCCGCCGTGCCGACGTCGATGACGACTTCGTCGGCACTCGCCGGCCAACGGCCCTCGAGGACGTTGAGCGGATTGAACTGGTCGAGCTCAGGAGCCGTGTCGATGCCGAATCCGAAGGTCGGCGCTCCCTCGGAGCTGACGGCTTTCCCCTCGGCTGTGAGGATCTTCGTGTTGCGCTCGTCGAGCACCGTGCCCGTGGCGAGGGCGACACCCTCGACGCCGCGCACCGTGTCGAGCAACGACGCGTCGACGGGTGGGTTCGGTGGGCTCTCGCCGTCGATCGAGATGTCGAGCCCCCGGCCAGTCACGACCGCATCGGTGCCGGCGTACGACTCCGTGAAGAGCGTCGTGAACGCACGGTCGATCGTGTCCGTGAGGATGTAGGTGCCGCTGATCATCGCGACCCCGAGGACGATCGCGATGCCGGTGAGCGCTGCGCGAAGCTTGCGGCCCAGGAGGCCGCGAAGCGACACGCTGATCACGCCGCGATCTCCTCCAGAACCTCGAGGATCCGGTGTGCATTGCACTCGCCGAGCTCGCGCACGATCTGGCCATCCGCGAGAAAGAGCACCCGGTGCGCCATGGCCGCCGCGCGCGCGTCGTGCGTCACCATGACCATCGTCTGGCCGTAGTCGTCCACCGACCGCCGGAGAAGCTCGAGGATCTCGTTGCCGGTCGTCGAGTCGAGGTTCCCGGTCGGCTCGTCGGCGAAGAGCACCGTTGGCTTCGACACGAGCGCCCGTGCGATCGCCACCCGTTGCTGCTGCCCGCCGGAGAGCTCGGACGGACGGTGCGAGAGCCGGTCCGAGAGACCGACGTCGCCGACGATCTTGTCTACCCAGCCGTCTTCGGGCTTCTCTCCGGAGATCGTCAGCGGCAGCGTGATGTTCTCACGCGCGTTCAGCATCGGGAGCAGGTTGAAGAACTGGAACACGAAGCCGATGTGCCGGCGACGCAGCTTGGTCAGCTCGTTGTCGCCGAGCGTCGTGATCTCGGTTCCCGCCACCGCGACGGTCCCGGACGTCGGCTTGTCGAGACCAGCGAGAATGTGCATGAGGGTCGACTTGCCAGAGCCCGACGGCCCCATGACCGCGGTCAGGCGAGCGCGCTCGATCTCAACTGAAACACCCCTCAGGGCGTCGACCGCTGTCTCGCCCTGCCCGTAACGTCGGGCGACGTCTGCCGCGACGACGACCGGCCCGTCTCCGTTTCCGTTCACTCGACCCAGCTCCTCTCCTCGATTCGAGTGGCTGAGACTACAGCCCGCCACGTGGCCCCTGGCCGAAGTGGCAGCCATCGGGCAAAGTCCGTGTATGGATTCGGTAGTCGAGATTCAAACCACCCTCGAACGGGCCCGGGCCGGGACCGACGAGCTTCTCGCACCGGTGTCCGACCCGGGGCTCGTCGAGCCGGTTTCCCCTCTTCAGCTACCGCTGGTCTGGGAGCTTGCGCGCGTCGCTCGCTTCGAGGAGCTGTGGCTTCTCCGCGACCTCTACGCTCAAGCGCCCGTCATCGACTCGCATCCCGAGGTGCACGAAGCGTTCCGCCGGGAACGAAACGGGTCGCAACCTCCGGCACTCAGCCCCCCGGTAGTCCGGGCGTATTCGTCCGCGGTCCGCGAACGCGTCCTCGAGGCGGTCGAGCACACCGAGCTTGTCCGGGCCCGGGCCGCTGCTCAGGAAGGGGTTCGTCTTCGGGCTCGTGCTGCAGCACGAGCTTCAGCACCAGGAGACGATGCTGCAGACGCTCCAGCTGCAGACGACGGTCGAGTATCCGGTACGAGACGACAGCCCGTTCGGAGACGCCTCCGACGGTCCCGACGAGATACGCGTCGAAGGTGACTCCTTCGTCCTCGGCGCGACCGACGAGCCGTGGGCCTACGACAACGAGCTCGTCGCTCACGAGCTCGAGCTCGACGCCTTCTTCATCGACCGAACTCCGGTCACGAACGGCGCCTTCGCCGACTTCATCTCGCACCGTGGCAACAGCTCGAGCAAGCATTGGAGTCCCGAGGGATGGGCGTGGCGCGAGCGCGAGGAGATCCGAGCGCCGCTCTTCTGGGAGCGGAGCAAGGACGGCTGGGAGCGCGTTCGGTTCGGACGGCGCGAGCCGGTTCCACTCGACGAGCCGGTTCAGCACGTCTCCTGGTACGAGGCCGACGCCTTCGCGCGTTGGGCGGGCAAGCGCCTCCCGACGGAAGTCGAGTGGGAGCGAGCGGCGGCCTGGCACGAGCGTCGAGGCAAGGATCGCTTCCCGTGGGGCGGCGAGTGGACGGGGTACGAGGCAAATCTCGGCCATCGCCGTTTCTCTCCGGCTCCGGCCGGCTCGTACGCCGGCGGCGAGAGCCGCGTGGGCTGCCGCCAGCTGACGGGTGACGTCTGGGAGTGGACGTCGTCGCACTTCCTTCCCTATCCCGGCTTCCTGGCGTTCCCGTACCCCGAGTTCTCCGAGGTCTACTTCGGGGACGAGTACCGCGTCCTCCGCGGCGGCTCGTGGGCAACGGACTCGGTCGTTGCACGATCGAGCTTCCGCAGCTGGGATCTCCCCGACCGCCGTCATCTATTCGCCGGATTTCGCTGCGCCCGAGACGGCTAGAGGTTTCTGGGGTCTGGCTCCAGCCAGACCCCGGTTCTAGGGTTGACGCCGATGACCGAGCGTCCGCTGCCGCCGTCCCGTGTTCGGGTCGACGTTCTTCTCGACGATGCAAGCCGCCGAGCGGCACTCTACGAGGCGACTCTCCGCAGCCTGACCGACACCCCGAAGGAGATTTCGCCGATCTGGCTCTACGATGAGCGCGGATCTCGTCTCTTCGACGAGATCACCCACCTGCCCGAGTACTACCTGACGCGAGCAGAGCGGGCGATCCTGGCCGAGCGAGCGAGCGAGATCGCGTCACAGACGCGAGCCGAAACTCTCGTCGAGCTCGGGTCAGGGACGTCGGAGAAGACTCGCCTGCTACTCGACGCGCTCGCCGCCGAGGGGACGCTGGGACGCTTCGTCCCGCTCGACGTGAGCGAAGAGGTGCTCGTCGCGAGCGCCCAGGAAATCGCGGACGAGTACCCAGGGCTCGAGGTGCACGCGGTCGTCGCCGACTTCGAGCGCCACCTCGGGATGCTCCCCGCAGGCGGCAGGCGGCTGCTCGCATTCCTCGGCTCGACGATCGGGGGACTCGAGGTGGATGCCCGGGAGCGCTTCCTGCGAACGGTCGCGTCGTCACTGGGATCGCGTGACGCGCTTCTGCTCGGTCTCGACCTCGTCAAGGACCCAGCTCGCGTAGAAGCCGCGTACTCCGACGGCAGCGGAGCAAGTGAACGTTTCCAGCGAAACGCGCTTGCCCACCTCGACCGGGAGTTGGGCTCGGACTTCTCGGGAAGTCGCTTCGACTACCGGCCGAGCTGGGACCCGGAACGCGAGTGGATGGATATCGGCTTCCGCTCGCTGGAAGCTCAGGTCGTGCACATTCCGAGGCTCGGGATCGAGGTCGCGTTCGCCGATGGCGAGCACCTGCGCACCAGCGTGAGCTCGAAGTTCCGGCGGGAGCGCTTCGAGGCGGATCTCGCCGCTGCTGACCTGCAGATAACTCGCTGGTGGACCGACGCGAGCGGCGACTTCGCCGTCTGTCTTGCCGTGCCGAGCGGCTCGGTCAACCGCTGATCTGCCGCTGCGCCTCGGTGAGCACCTCGCCGAGGATCCCCACGATCTCGTCGAACTCGGCCTGCCCTGCGACGAGCGGAGGGGAGATCTGGATGACCGGATCGCCGCGGTCGTCGGCGCGACAGATGAGCCCGGCGTCGAACAGCGCATTGGAGAGGAAGCCGCGCAGGAGCCGCTCGCTCTCCTCGTCCGAGAACGTCTCGCGCGTGTCCTTGTCCTTGACGAGCTCGATCGCATAGAAGTAGCCCGTCCCGCGCACGTCGCCTACGATCGGCAGGTCAAGGAGCTGCCGTAGCGTTTCGGCGAACGCCGTCTCGTTGGCCCTGACGCCTTCGACGATCCCCTCCCGCTTCATGATCTCGATGTTCTTGAGCGCGATCGCGCACATGACCGGGTGCCCGCCGAAGGTGATCCCGTGCGAGAACATCGAGGTGTCCGCGAGGAACGGCTCCATGACGCGGTCGGTCGCGACGACTCCGCCGATCGCCGCATATGAAGAGGAGAGCCCTTTTGCCATCGTCATGAGGTCGGGCCGGATGTCGTAGCGCTCGGAGCCGAACCAGTGCCCCACGCGGCCGAACGCCGTGATGACCTCGTCGGCCGAGAGCAAGATCTCGAAGCGGTCACAGATCTCGCGCACGCCCTGCCAGTAGCCCTCCGGAGCGACGAACGCGCCGCCCGCGTTCTGCACCGGCTCCATGTGCACGAGGCACACGGTCTCGGGGCCCATAGCGACGATCGTCTGCTCGAGCTCGTCGAGCAGGAAGCGCGTGAACTCCTCCTCGGTCTCCTCCGGCGGCCGGTGGTAGCGATTCGTGTTGGACACGTGCCGCACCTCGGGGACGAGCGGCTCGAAGGGCTCCCGGAGCGGCTGGATGCCGTTCAGCGTGAGGGCGCCGAACGTCGTCCCGTGGTAGGCGACGTGCCGCGCGATCGCCTTGTAGCGGTGCTGTCCCGAGCCGGTCGCGCGGTAGTACTGGCGCGCGAGCTTCCACGCGGATTCGACCGCCTCAGAGCCGCCCGAGCAGAAGAAGACGCGGTTCAGGTCGCCCGGCGCGAGCGACGTGACCTCGGCCGCCAGCTCGATCGCTCGCGGGTGCGCGTACGACCAGTTCGTGTAGAAGGGCAGCTCGCGCATCTGCTCGAGCGCCGCCTGCCCCATCTCCTCGCCGAACGAGTAGCCGACGTTGACCGAGAAGAGCCCGGCGAGCGCGTCCAGGTAGCGCTTTCCGTGGAGATCCTCGAGGTAGCAGCCCTCGCCGCGAACGATGATCGGGACGTCCGCTTTCCGGTACCCGCCCATGCGGGTGAAGTGCATCCAGAGGTGATCCTTCGCCGCCTGTTGGAGATCGATGGTCGTGGCGCTCATCTGATTACCAGGACATGCCGCTTCCGGAGCAGCGTCGCCCCGCGCCCGTGCCGATCACCGCGGCGAGCGGAGTACGCGGGCGGGAACCGGACCACGGTCGGCTCACCCCCACGAGTCGTGGCCGTCAGGGTCACTCTGCGAGCTTCACCACAACGTGCTTGATCCGCGTGTACTCCTCCATCGAGTAGAGCGACATGTCCTTCCCGTAGCCCGACTCCTTGAAGCCGCCGTGGGGCATCTCGGGCGTGAGCGGGAAGAGGTGCTCGTTGATCCAGACCGTGCCGAAATCGAGGTTCGCCGCGACCTTCATTGCTCGGCCGACGTTCTCGGAGAACACGGAGGCGGCGAGCCCGTAGCGAACGCCGTTCGCCAGCGCGATCGCGTCCTCGTCCGAGGAGAACGGCTGGACGGTGACGACCGGGCCGAAGACTTCGTTCTGCACGATGTCGGAGTCCTGGGCGACGTCGGTGACGATCGTCGGCGAGATGAAGAAGCCGCGTTCCCCGACGGTCCCGCCACCCGTGACGATCGTCGCCTCGGCGTCAGTGGCGCGCTCGAGGAAGCCGAGCACACGCTGCTGCTGCTCATGCGAGATCACCGGGCCCATCTCGATGTCGTCATCCGACGCTGGATCCCCGACGGTCATGGCGTCGACGACGCCCACCGTCTGCGAGAGGACGTCGTCGTAGATCCGCTCTGAGACCAGGATCCGCGAGGACGCCGTGCAGTCCTGACCGGAGTTGAAATAGCCCCCGATCTTGATCGCTTCTGCGACGGTGGCGGGATCGGCATCGTCGAGGACGACCATCGGCGCCTTGCCCCCGAGCTCGAGGTGCAGCCGCTTGACCGTGTCGGCGGCGTTCTTGGCGATGATCTTCCCGGTCGCCGTGTCTCCCGTGAGCGAGACCAGGCGAATGTCCGAGTGCCGAACGAGCGCGTCACCCGTGGGGATGCCCTCGCCCGTGACGACCTGCAGGACGCCCGGCGGGATGACTTCCTGCGCCAGCTCGGCGAAGCGGAGCAGCGTCAACGGCGTCTGCTCCGCCGGCTTGACGATCTGGACGTTTCCGGCTGCGAGCGCCGGCCCGATCTTCCACATCGCCATGTACAGCGGGTAGTTCCAGGGGCAGATGCCGGCGACGATCCCGAGTGGCTCTCGCCGAATCATCGACGTGTACCCCTCGACGTACTCGCCGGCCGACTTGCCCTCGAGCTGCCTCGCCGCTCCCGCGAAGAATCTTAGGTTGTCCGACATCGCCGGCGGCTCGTCTTTCGCGACCCACCAGGGCTTCCCGACGTTCTGCGACTCGAGGCGCGCGAGCTCCTCGGCGTTCTCGTCCACGATGTCGGCGAGTGCGAGAAGGAGCTCCATTCGGTCCTTCGGCGTCTTCGAGTGCCACTCGCTCCAGGCCTTCTTGGCGGCAGCGACCGCCCTCTCGACGTCTTCCCCCGTCCCGGCCGGCACCTCGGCGAGGACCTCGCCGGTCGCAGGATTCAGGACCTCGAGCGTCTCCCCGCTCGACGACTCCACCCACTCGCCGCCGATGAACTGCTTCATCTGGGTCACCGAAACGCTCACAGCCGGCCTCCGTTCGCAGACTCTCGGGTGAGCGTATCGCTTTGAAAGCGGAGTTCGCGGGGCCTTGACGTCGTCGATCGTGGCCAGCTCTGTTCCTCGTAGGAGCGAGGAGGAAGTGTCTAGGATCGAGACATGCCCGTAGTGAAGCTCCGCGCTCCGCTCACCGAGCTCACCGGCGGCAAGCGAGAGCTACAGCTCGACGGTGCCACCGTGCGGGACGTTCTGCAGGCCCTCGAGAACGAGCACCCCGCGATCGCGGGCTGGATCCTCGACGAGCGCACAACCATTCGCCAGCACATCAACGTCTTCGTGAACGGCGAGCGAGGGCGCGAGGACACGACTCTCACCCCCGAGGACCGCATCCACGTACTCCCCTCGATCAGCGGAGGTTGACCTAGACATGACCGAGCTTCTCGTCGGTACCAAGAAAGGCCTGTTCACACTCCGAGGCGGCGACAGCTCGTTCGAGATCAGCGCGCGCGCCTTTGCCGGCGAGCCTGTCGAGTTCGCGATGCGCGACAGGCGGAGCGGGCGCTACTTCGCCTGCGTGACGTCGGCCTTCTACGGGCCGAAGATCTTCGTGACCGACGACTTGGCCGGAGAATGGCAGCAGGCGGAAGGTCTCGCGCTCCCAGAGGGCGAGGAGAAAGCGCTGATCCGGCTCTGGACGGTCGTTCCAGGGATCGAGGACGACCACCTCCTCGCGGGCGGCGATCCTGGCGTGCTCTTCGAGAGCCGTGACGGGGGCATGACCTGGGAGCTCAACCGGCCGTTCTGGGAGCAACCGACGAGGCCCCAATGGGGACCCGGCGCCGGAGGTATGTGCCTGCACTCGATCGCGACCTGGCCCGATGATCCGGGGAAACTCGCCATGGGCATCTCGGCGGTCGGCGTCTGGCTCTCGGACGACGCCGGCCAGACCTGGCGCCACGGGAACAAGGGCCTTGTCCCCCGCTACATCCCCGAGGACGCCCGGGAGGACACAATCGACCTCTGCGTGCACAACATGCATCGCGCCCCCTCGCAACCCGAGCGGCTCTTCATGCAGTTCCACGGCGGGGTCTATCGCTCCGACGACGCGGGCGAGAGCTGGATCGACATCGGGACGGACACGGGCCTTCCCTCCGACTTCGGCTTCCCGCTCGTAGTCGACCCGGGCGACGCGGACAGCGCCTACGTCATCCCGCTCGTCGCCGACCTGGATCGCGTGACTCCCGACGGTCGAGTCCGCGTGTGCGAGACGCGGGATGCAGGAGCGAGCTGGACCGAACGCGGCGACGGCCTCCCGGCGGAGGACGCATATCTGACGATCCTGCGTCAGGCCTTCGACCGCGACGGCTCGGGAGAAGGGATGGGTCTCTACTTCGGCGCGACCTCGGGCGACGTGTTCGGCTCGGGCGATGCCGGGGCTACCTGGTTGACGGCCGCAACGAAGCTCCCGCCCGTCCACTCGGTTCGCGTGGCGTAGGCGTCAAGACGTAAAGACAGGTGCCTCAGACGATCGCCACCATTCGATCGATCGCGCCGCGCGCGCGCTCGGCAACCTCGGGCGGAACCGTCACGACGTGCTTCCAGTCGCGCAGCGAGTCGCGCAGCTTCTCGAGCGTGATCATCTTCATGTAGCGGCAGATCGCCTTTTCGGACACAGCCTCGAAGCGCTTCTCCGGAGCCTCCTTGTTC
>JACDCN010000127.1 GCA_013817555.1 Actinomycetota bacterium | reverse complement strand
TGCGCAACGTCAAGGAGCTGGCGCGTCGCTACGGCTTCGAGATCGTCGAGGAGATCATCTTCCCGTTCACGTCGACGAGCTTCACGGCTGAGCTGACGCGGGTGAAGAACTCGAACGCGCAGGTGCTGTGGCTCTGGAACGCGACCTCACTCGCGGTCACGATCACGAAGGAGGCGAAGCAGCTCGGGCTGACCCAGAGGCTCGTGCTGACGGGCGGCAACGCCTCGCCCTCGTTCCTGGGGCCGGCGTGTCCCGAGGCCAACGGCGCGCTCATCAACACGTACCTCGGGCCGGTTGCGCAGTACGTGAAGCGCACGCACCCGTCCCGGGCGATCGCGCTCCGCGTGAACCGCTTGATCGGCAAGCAGGGATCGACGTTCAACTACGACGGGTATACGGCAATCCGGATGTTCCGGGAGGCGATGCTGAAGGGCGGCTTCACGCGCGAGCGCATCAACACCGCGCTCGAGACCCAGATGAAGGGCTTCGCCGGGCCGGGAGGGGTCTACTTCTACAGCCCGGTCAACCACTCGGGGCTGCAAACGGCGTCGATGGTCGTCTCGAGCATCCGCGACTGCAAGATGGTCCCGGTGCCGGGACAGAAGATCCTGCAGGCGACGAAGTAGCGGTGTCCCTCGGAGGGCGCACCGCGGTCGTGACCGGTGCGGCGCAGGGCCTGGGCGAGGCGATCGCCCGGGCCCTGCACGCGCGGGGCGCCTCGGTCGTCGTGGCGGACGTCAACGACGAGAGAGCCGAGGCTGTAGCCACATCGCTACCCGAGCGCGCGCGAGCGGCGCACGTGGACGTCCGAGATCGCGCCTCTTTCGAGCGGCTGCTCGACGAGTCCGGCCGGGTCGACGTGCTGGTGAACAACGCTGCGCGCACCGTCTTCCGGCCGCTCTGGGAGATCGAGGCAGACGAGTGGGACGACGTCCTCGCGACGAACCTGCGAGGCGTCTTCTTCGGCTGCCAGGTCGCCGGTCCGCGCATGCGCGAGCAGGGCTGGGGGCGGATCCTCAACATGGCGTCGATCTCCGGCCAGGCGGCCGGCGCTTCCGGTGCGCACTACGCGGCCTCGAAGGCCGGGATCATCGTGCTGACGAAGATCCTCGCCGCAGAGCTCGCCCCCTACGGCGTCACCTGCAACGCGCTCGCGCCGGCCGCGGTGCGTACGCCTGTGTTCGACGACCTCCCCGAGGAGAGGCTCGAGGCTCTGCGCCAGCGAATCCCCGTGGGACGCTTCGGCGAGCCGGCCGAGATCGCCGAGCTCGCTGCGTTTCTCTGCTCCGAGGAGGCGGGCTACATCACGGGTGCGACGTTCGACGCGAACGGCGGCCTGCTGATGCGCTGAGGAGCGACACGCCTCAATTCTCGTGTCGTACGGGCCGAAGACGCCGTATGCCGTCTCCGAGAGCCGGCAAGAGTCCGCGCGGGAAGAACAGGATCACGACGATCAGGATGACGGCGAAGACACCGACCGAGAAGACCTGCGGCGCCTGGTCGGGGAGATCGAAGCCGAGCAGGCTCGGTCGCGCTCCGAGCTCGCGGAGCTCGTGCTCGAGCCAGGTGATCGCAACCGCGCCGACCACCGCCCCGTACACCGAGCCGAGGCCGCCGACCGCGACCATGACGACGAACTGGATGCTCAGGAAGACGCCGAACGCGTCCGGTGAGAGGAACTGGAGCATGAACGCGTAGAGCGCACCGGCGAGACCGGCGAGGCCGGCGGACAGGACGAACAGGCGCAGCTTGTAGGCCGAGACGTTGATCCCGGCAGCCGCGGCAGTGCGTTCGCTCGTCGCGATCGCCTGCAGTGCCCGGCCCGCGCGCGAGCCGACGAGGTTCAGCGCGACGAGCAGGGTGACGAGCACTAGCCCCCAGACGATCGCGGTGTGCCGCGCAGTGCCGCCCGTCACGCCGGTGATCTGCAAGCCGAAGATCTCGAGTGGCTCGATCACGGCGAGCCCGGGGTCCTGGCCTCCGGTGAACCCGCTCTGGGCAAAGATCGCGGCGAGCAGGATCAGGTGCAAGGCGAGTGTCGCGAACGCCAGATAGTGACCGCGAAGTCGCAGCAGCGGCACCCCGATCACCGCTGCGACGAGGCCGGTCAGGATCGGGGCGGCGACGACCGCGAGGGCGGGGTCGATCCCTGCCTCGCTCACGAGCCGGTCGTCGGGATCGAGACCTACGGTCAGGATTCCCGCGGTGTACGCACCGAGCGCGTAGAACGCTCCCTGTCCGAGCGAGATCTGGCCGGCAAAACCGATCAGCAGCGAGAGGCCGATCGCGACGATCGCGTAGAGGCCCATGAGCGTGTACAGCGAGCGGTCGCCGGGGCTCAGCTGGTAGCTCAGCCAGATCGCAAAGCTCCCTGCCGCGAGCGTTCCGGCGAGCCGGAGCGTGCGTGAGCGGCTGAGATTCACTCGTGCACCTCGTTTCGCGCACGCCAGCCGATCAGGACGAGCATGATCACGAGGGCGGCGGCGAGCTCGTACTGCCGTGCCTGTTGTCCGAGACCGGGGATCTTGTCCGCGTAGCCCACGACCAGCTGCTGGGCGACGCCGAGCACGAGCCCGCCGACGTAGGCGAGTCGGATGCTGGCGAGCCCGCCGAAGGCGGCGGCCGCGAAGCCGTTGATCGCGATGCGGACGTCCGAGTCGTAGTTGACCGGGTCCACAGGGGTGAGGAGCACCCAGCCAAGGGCGGACAGTCCGGCCGAGACGGCGAACGCGACCACCGCGACCGCGCGCACGTCGATTCCGACGAGCTCCGCCGCCCGGCGCGAGTCGGCACACGCGACGAGCGCCTGACCGGCGATGGTCCGCTGCAACCCCAACGTGAGCAGCAGCGCAGCGAGGAGCGTCACGCCGGCGACGAGAACGTATTGCGGTTGGACGAGTACTCCGCCGATGTCCCATGCGCGGTCGAAGATCGTCGGGTACGTGTGCGGTCGGTCGCCGAAGGCGAGCAGGTTCAGCGACGTGATCAGGAGCGCGATTCCGAGCGTGATGATGAGGCTCGCGAGCGGGGTAGTCCGATGCCGAAAGCCGACCGCGACGAACCCGACGAGGGAGCCGATGAACGCCACGACCAACACGGCGGCCAACCCCGCGACCAGCCCGTGTATGTCGTCGACGAGCGCGACCATGAACAGCCCGCCGAGGACCGCGAAGGAGCCCTGCGCGAAGTTGACGATCCCGGTCGTGCGGAAGATGAGCACCATGCCGATTCCGACGAGGGCATATGCCGATCCTGTGGAGACGCCGACTACGACGAGCTGGAGGAACTCCTTCACGAGCTCGGGCCCGCCTGCGTGCCGGGCTCCGCGTCGGCCACTTCCAGCCCTCCGCCGAGGTAGGCGCTCCGCACGGTCTCGTTCCGCTCGAGCTCGTCGCTCGGACCAGCGAGCACCAGGCGGCCTGCCTCGAGCACGTACGCACGCGCGCAGAGCTCGAGCGCGAGTACGGCGTTCTGCTCGACGAGCAGCAGCGCGACACCCTCCTCCTCGTTCAACCCGACCAGGAACTCCGAGAGGTCCTGGACGACGAGCGGCGCAAGCCCGAGCGAGAGCTCGTCGATCGCCAGCAGGCGCGGCTCTGCCATCAGCGCCCGCCCGATGGCGACCATCTGTTGCTCGCCGCCCGAGGTCCGGCCGGCCGGGCGCTCACGGAGCTCGCGGAGCTTCGGCATGAGCGAGTAGACGCGCTCCAGCCGCACCGCGATCTCGCCGCGCCGGCCGATGTAGCGGAGCGTCGCGCTGACCAGCTCGTGGCGGAACTCGCGTCCGTACGCGCCGAGCAGGAGGTTCGCCTCGACCGGAAGCGTCGGGAACACTTGACGTCCCTCGGGAACCTGGGTCAACCCTGCGCGCACGATCTCGCCGGGGGCGCGACCTGTCAGATCGCGACCGTCCAGCAGCACGCGCCCAGCGGCCGGTTTGACGAGACCGCAGACCCCGTTCAATAGGGAGGTCTTGCCGGCGCCGTTCGGGCCGATCAAGGCGACGCGCTCGCCGGCCTCCAGGGAGAGCGACACTCCGTCCAGCGCAATCGCCTGCCCGTACTTGACGACGAGCCCGTCGATCTCGAGGAGGGGCGCGGCGCTCACAGTGCCGCGGCCGTCCCGAGGTAGGCGCTGATCACGCGCTCGTCCTCCCGCACCTCGCCCGGCGTGCCGTCCGCGATCAGCATCCCACGGTCGAGAACGACTACGCGGTCCGCGACAGAGCCGACGAACTGCATGTCGTGCTCGATCAGAAGCATCGTCAGCCCCGCCTGCCGGAGGTCGTCGAAGACGTGCATGAGCTGCCGCTTCTCCGCGGCGCGGAGACCGGCGACAGGCTCGTCCAGCAGCAAGACCTGCGGTCGTTGCGCCAGAACCCGGGCGATCGATAGCAGCCGCAGGTGCCCGAGCGGAAGCGCGTCGGCCGGATCGCGCGCGCGGTGCTCGAGTCCGACGAGCTCGAGCGCGCGTAGCGCCTCCTCGCGGATCCGACGCTCCTCGCGCCACTGCCACGGTGGTCGCAGGATGCCGCCGAGAAAGCCGGTCCGAGTCCAGGCGTGGCATCCGATCATCGTGCTTGCGAGCACGTCGAGGTGTGGTGCGCGCATGACCTGGAAGACGATCCCAAGACCGGCGCGGGCGCGCCGATGGGCAGGCCAGCGCGTGACATCCCGCTCGCCGAGCTGGATCTGACCCTCGTCAGGCTCGAGGAACCCCGCAATGCAGTGCACGAGCGTCGACTTGCCCGCGCCGTTCGGCCCGATCAAACACGTGAGCCCTCCTGCGGGAAGGACGAACGACAGATCTTGCACGGCGAGGACGGCCCCGAAGCTCCGCGAGACGGACTCGACCGTGAGGGCTGGCGCCGTCGGCTCCGCCATCCCTGCGACTCTAAAGCTTGGCTTCGGGTCGACGCCCACTACCTCGCGCGACGCGACGTGTCCTCTGCGCCGTCCCGCGCTCGGTCCCAGGTCGACGTCGTCACTCCCCGCTCGCGCAGGCGGAACTTCTCGATCTTGCCGCTCGCCGTCAGGGGGAGCTCGGGCAGGACGTCGACATAGCGCGGAACCGCGAAGTAGGGCAGCCGTGGCTCGCAGAAGCGGATGAGCTCGAAAGGGTCGAGCTCTGCGCCGTCGCGGGCGACGACGCACGCGAGTACCTCGTCCTCCCCGAGCTCGGACGGCACCGGGACGACGGCCGCGGCCGCGATGTCCGCATGCGCGAGCAGCGCCTGCTCCACCTCGTACGACGAGATGTTCTCGCCGCGACGCCGGATCACATCCTTCAGTCGATCGACGAAACGGAAGCTGCCATCAGGGTCGCGGACCACACGATCGCCCGTGTGGAACCAGAGGTTCCGCCATGTGGCTGCCGTCGCCTCGGGCAGTCCGTCGTAGCCGGAGGCGAAGGCCCACGGCTCCCGATTGCGCACGAGGAGCTCACCTGGCACGCCGTTCGGCAGCTCGGCGTCGTTCGCGTCCGCGACGCGCGCCTCGAACCCCTCGAGGACGCGGCCCAGAGTGCCGGGCCGAAGGTCCGTGAGCGTGTTCGAGATCACGATGTTCGTCTCAGTCGAGCCCCACGCGTCGATCAGCCGAATGCCGAACCGCTCGAGGAAGGGCCCATGCAGCTCGGACGGGGTCCCCGGCGCAAGCGCGACGCGCCCACGGTGAGAGCGGTCGTGCTCGCCCTCTGGCGTGCGCAGGAGGATCGAGACCATCGCGCCGAGCAGGTACGTCACCGTCGCGCCGGAGTGCTCGAGCCGTTGGCAGAACGCGGACGCCGAAAAGCGGGGGCCGAGTACGTACGTCGCGCCCGCGACGAGAGCCTGGCAGAACGCGTTGAGGGCGTTCGTGTGAAAGAGAGGGAGGTTCGTGTACAGGACGGACTCGCGCTCGATGGAGAGCACCTCGCCCGTCTTGACAGCCCACCAGTACCACTGCGCGTGCGGGCAGAGCACCCCTTTCGACGGTCCCGTCGTCCCGGAGGTGTAGAGGATCGCGCAGGTGTGCCCGGGGCCGACCGCGTGTGGCCCCACCGGGCCCGGCCCGGCCGGCAGGCCGCTCTCGTCGAGCACCCAGGTCGCCTCGACGCCTGCCTCGGAGACACGCTCGCGGAGCGCCGACTCGAGCGCGACGGCCTTCGGTCGGGCGCTCACGAGAACATGCCGAAGCCCCTCGCCCCGCAGTGCAGTCGAGACCGGCACGAGCACGGCGCCGAGCCACGCGCACGCGAGCCACAGGCGCAGGACCTCCGGGCGGTTCTCGCTCATGACGGCGACCCGGTCACCGAGCGCAATCCCAGCCTCGGCGAGCGCACCAGCAAGTTTCGCCGCGTCGTCGCGCACCTCGGCGTAGCTCCAGAC
>JACDCN010000126.1 GCA_013817555.1 Actinomycetota bacterium | reverse complement strand
CGCCGCCGGTCACGGTCTCGGAGACAGCACTCGCTCCCATGCCTACTCCGATTGCGACTTCTGCTCCGGCTGGGGCTTCGGCTCCTGAGGAACCGCGGGTGCTCGCAGCGGTCGCCCCTGCCGACGGTCCTGAGGTGCGGAGTGGGCTGATTGCGGACAGCGCTGCCGAGACCAGCTCTGCTCGCACGAAGGCGAGCTCAGCGCGCCGGCAGGTGAAGACTTCCGGCGCACGGCGAATCGTCGATGCGACGGTTTCGGCGGTCGGAATTCACTCCGCGGCCGCCCGATCGAGTGAGCGGCGCGCATCGCGCGCTACAAGTCCGAGTGTCTTGGCGTCAGCGGAGAACGTGTCCACGCGCACCTCGCGCCCGGACGTGCTCAGTGTCGCCGATGCGTCATCCGAGCGCGGTGATCGACACACTGTCGAGGGCTCGCCACCGAAAGCAGCGCGCCGGCCGGAGACGACTGCAGGGAGTCACGCGCGCCGGTTGGTCGGGTTTGTCGCCGGCGCGCTTGTCGCCCTCGTGACCCTTGTCGGCTCTGGGCACGGTCTTCGGCGGGGTCTCCGAAAACGACTCCATATCATTGACGCCCATGATCCGGACGAGCTCCCGACGGAAGATCCTGGTTGCGGTCGCGTGGCCGTACGCGAGCGGCCTGCGCCACATCGGCCATGTGGCGGGCTTCGGAGTTCCGTCGGACACGTTCGCCCGCTATCACCGATTACGCGGCAACGACGTCCTGATGGTCAGCGGCACGGACGAGCACGGCACGCCGGTCATGGTCGCCGCGGACGCCGCAGGCGAGTCGCCGCGTGAGACCGCAGAGCGATTCAACCAGCTCATCCGCGAAGACCTGCGCGACCTCGGGCTCTCCTACGACGTCTTCACCCGGACGACCACCGCCAATCACTACCGCGTCACCCAGGATCTCTTTCGCACGCTCCATCGCAAGGGCTACATCGTCGAGCAAGAGACGCTCGGCGCGTTCTCCGCCTCCACTGGACACACGCTCCCCGACCGCTACATCGAGGGCACCTGCCCCATCTGCGGCTTCGAGAGCGCCCGTGGCGACCAGTGCGACAACTGCGGGAACCAACTCGATCCCATCGACCTGATCGACCCGCGCTCACGGATCGACGGAACGACACCGGTCTTCAAGAAGACGAAGCATCTCTTCCTCGACCTGCCGGCGTTCAGGAATCAGCTCACCGAGTGGATCGAGGCGCAGAACGACTGGCGGCAGAACGTCAGGCGGTTCTCGCTCAACTTCGTCAAGAAGCTGAAGCCGCGTGCCATCACCCGCGATCTCGACTGGGGAGTGCCTATCCCCCTCGAGGGTTACGAGAACCAGGAGGACAAGCGGATCTACGTCTGGTTCGACGCGGTGATCGGCTACCTCTCTGCGTCCATCGAATGGGCCGCGAACCAGGGCACGCCGGACGCCTGGCGCGAGTGGTGGCAGAGTCCGGAGGCGGAGCACGCCTACTTCATGGGGAAGGACAACATCGTCTTCCACACCGTGATCTGGCCGAGCACGCTTCTCGGTTACGGCGACGACGGCGCATACGGCGCCGGACAGGGCAACCTGCGGCTCCCGGACAACATCGTCTCTAGCGAGTTTCTGACCATGGAGGGCAAGAAGTTCAGCTCGAGCCGAGGGCTCGAGATCCTCATACGCGACTTCCTGAGCCGCTACGACGCCGATGCCCTGCGCTACTACCTGTCTATCGCTGGTCCCGAGACCCAGGACACGGACTTCACCTGGTCCGAGTTCGTCCGCCGGAACAACGACGAGCTCGTTGCGACCTGGGGCAACCTTGTCAACCGCACGCTTCAGAGCGCGTACAAGAACTTCAAAGCGGTGCCCGAGCCGGGGGCGCTCGCGGAAGCCGACACCGAGCTCCTCGCCGCAATCGGCCATGGCTTCGAAACCGTCGGATCCCTGATCGAGGCGGCGCGGTTCAAGAACGCGCTGCAAGAGGTCATGCGGCTTGCTGGGCTCGGCAACCAGTACGTCACCGAGCAGGCGCCGTGGACTCTCCTGGAGAGCGATCGCCAGCGCATGGGCACGATTCTCTACGTCGCGCTCAAGGCGATCGACAGCCTGAAGGTGCTGCTCACTCCCTTCCTCCCTTTCTCGGCGCAGCGGTTGCACGAGCTCCTCGGGCACGAGGGGACGATCGCGGGACCGCTCGAGTTCCGGACGATTGCGGAGGAAGACGGAGAGGAGCACGTCGTCCTCACGGGTGACTACGAGAGCTGGGTGGGCCGCTGGGAGCCGAGCGAGCTCCCTCCCGGGCAGGCGTTGCTCGAGCCGGTCCCGCTCTTCGTGAAGCTTGACGCGGACAAGGTCGTCGCCGACGAGCTCGCGCGGATGGAAGCCGCAGCGACGGCGTGACCGATTCGCACGCGCATCTCGACGCGTGCGAGGAGCCGGGCGCGGTCGTGGAGCGCGCCTCCGCGGCAGGGGTGACCCGAATCGTCACGATCGGCACCGGAATCGAGTCCTGTCGCGCTGCTCTCGCGCTCGCTGACGAGCACGACGGCGTCTTTGCCGCGCTCGGCATCGATCCCCACCAAGCCGCGACGAAGGAGGCAGCGCGGCTCGACCACCTGCGTGAGCTTCTCTCCCACTCGAAAGCGGTCGCAGTCGGCGAGACCGGCCTCGACAACGTGAAGCTCTACGCGACCCCGTCCGAGCAGCGCCGGTTGTTCGACGCGCAGCTCGCGCTTGCCTCCGGTCTCGACCTCCCGGTCGTCGTCCACAGCCGCGAAGCGGCCGCCGACACTGCATCCGCGCTGGAAGGCTTCGTCGGGCCAGTCATCCTCCATTGCTTCTCCTCGCCCGACCTGCTGCCGGCCGCCCTCGAGCGCGGGTACTACGTCTCCTTCGCGGGGAACGTCACGTATCCGAAGGCCGGTGATCTCCGCGCTGCCGCCGCGGAGGTGCCTCAGAACCGGATACTCGTGGAGACCGACAGCCCGTACCTCTCCCCGCAGCCGGTGCGAGGGCGCCCGAACGAGCCCGCTCATGTGGTCCACACCGTCGCGGCGCTCGCCCTGGTTCGCGGCGAGGAGCAGGACGAGCTCGCCACGGCCACGCACGCGAACGCTGCCGCTGCCTTCCACCTGGAATGACGGTCACGCCGAAGAAGAGGCTGGGCCAGCACTTCCTCGTGGACGAGAACATCCTCGGCGTCATCGGCCGGCTCGCCGCGCTCGACCCGGAGGATGTCGTGCTCGAGGTCGGTCCCGGCCTCGGGGTACTGACCCGTTACGTCGCGGATCGTGTCGCGATCGTCCACGCGATCGAGCTCGACCGCAGGCTCGAGGAGCCCTTGCAGTCCGCCCTCGAAGGACAGGACAACGTTCGGCTTCTCTTCGGCGACGCGCTCACACTCGACCTCACCTCGCTCGCCCCGCCGCCGACCAAGCTCGTCGCCAACCTTCCCTACAACATCGCCACGCCGCTCGTCGTGGAGAGCCTCGACGGGATTTCGTCGCTGGAGCGCTGGTGCGTGATGGTGCAGCGAGAGGTCGCCGAGCGGTTCTTCGCTTCGCCGCGGACGAAGGCCTACGGGGCCGTTTCCGTGCTGGTGCAGCTCCGGACGCGCAAGGTCGGCTTTCACGCGGTCCCGCCGACGGTCTTCAAGCCCCGGCCCCGTGTCGAATCCGCGCTCGTCGCCTTCGAGCGCGTCGACGACTCGCCGCTCGACCTGGTGCGACCCGTCGTGAATGCCGCCTTCGCACACCGGCGAAAGACGCTGGCGAATTCACTCGCGCTCGTCGGCCTGACGAGCCGTGTGGATGCCGAGAAAGCGCTCGCTACGATCAACAAGCCGCCGAGGGTTCGCGCCGAGGAGCTCACGCCGCGAGATTTTGTCGGACTCGCCGACGCGCTCCGATGACGCACATGCGCGCGCCGGCGAAGATCAACCTATCGCTCGTCGTGGGGCCCGTTCGTCCAGACGGCAAACATCAGGTCGCGACCGTTCTGCAGGCGCTCGACCTTTGCGACGACATCGAGCTCGCGCCTGCCGAGACCCTCGCGGTCGAGGGGTTTCCAGAGGACACGATCGTGCATGACGCTTTGGTTCGGCTCGCCGCGGTCGCCGGCGTCGCGCCGAGTTGGCGCGTGCGGATCGAGAAGCGCATCCCCGTTGCCGCCGGGCTGGGGGGTGGAAGCTCGGATGCCGCGACCGCGCTCACATTGGCGAATGCGACTCTCCCGACGGCTTTTTCGGATGACGAGTTGCAGACCCTTGCCGCCGGCGTCGGCGCGGACGTGCCGTTCTTCCTCCAAGCCGGTACGCAGCTCGGAACGGGCGACGGATCCGATCTGTCTCCACTCGATCTGCCGACGGACTATGTGGCTTTGCTGGTCACGCCCGATGGAGCGGACAAGGAATCGACCGCAGCGATGTATCACCGGTTCGACGAGCGTCAGGGCGCCGGAGGATTCGAGGAACGCCGGTCGCGTCTCCTCCATACGCTCGAGCAGGTGACGGAAGCGAGAGACCTGGCAAAGCTTCCCGGAAACGATCTCGCGTCATCCCCGGTCGCACGAGATCTGGAAGCGCTCGGCGCCTTCCGCGCAGATGTCACGGGCGCAGGTCCTGTGGTGTACGGGCTCTTTGGGAAGTCCGAGATTGCGGAGCAAGCTGCCTCGGTTCTGCGCGAGGTCGCGGGCACGTGGCTGGTGCATCCACTCGAGCGATCGTGACCTTCGGCGGCGAATGGCAAGATGGGCAGGCTCTGGGGCGTGGCCAAGTGGTAAGGCAACGGGTTTTGGTCCCGTGATCCCAGGTTCGAATCCTGGCGCCCCAGCCACGATGCCCCAGAAGGACAACTCGAGGCTCGGCGCAGTCGTAATGGCGGCCGGGCTCGGCACGCGGATGCGCTCGTCCACTCCGAAGCACCTTCACCCGCTGCTCGGTCGGCGGATGGTGGACTGGGTTCTGCAGACGGCGCGCGAGCTCGAGGTCGACCCGCTCGTCGTCGTAGCCGCGCCCTCCACCGCGGACGCCTTCGACGGCGTCGCCGTTGCGGTGCAGGAGAAGCCGCTCGGGACCGGAGACGCAGTCAAAAGCGCGAGGGGCGCTCTCGAGGGCGTCGAGGACGTCCTCGTGCTCTCCGGCGACACGCCGCTCTTGACATCCGCGTTGCTGCGGGAGCTGCTCGAGACGCACCGGCGCGAGGCCGCATGGGCAACCGTGCTCTCGTTCGAGCCCGAGGATGCTCGGCAGTACGGCAGAGTCGTTCGCAATGGGTCGGGAACGCTGGCGGCAATCGTCGAAGCCGCCGATGCGAGCCCGGAGGAGCTGGCCATCCGAGAGGTCAACTCCTCGATCTACGTCTTTCGAAACGAGCGTCTGTGGCCCGTTCTCGAACGCCTGACGCCGAAGAACGCTAAGGGCGAGCTCTATCTGACCGACTCGGTCGCGCTCCTCGTCGCTGAGGGCGGGCGGGTCGCGGTGCACAAGGGAGGAGATGCGATGGAGACCGAAGGCGTCAACACACGGTCGGAGCTCGCCGTCGCGGCTGCGGCGCTGCGCGACCGGATCAACGAAGAGCACATGCTCGCGGGCGTGACAATCGTGGACCCGCAGTCGACGTGGATCGATGCCGAGGCGGTGCTCGAGCCTGATGCGGTGATCCATCCGTTCACGGTCGTCCGGGGTGCATCGCGCATTGGCGCCGGAGCGGAAGTCGGGCCGCACGCGGTGCTCCGCGACGCGGTCGTGGGTGCGGGCGCTCTCGTGGGTCCGTTTTGTTACCTTCGCCCCGGCACGGTTCTCGAGGCGGGCGCGAAGGCCGGCACGTTCGTGGAGATCAAGAACTCGCGGATCGGCGAGAGAACAAAGGTGCCGCATCTCTCCTACATCGGCGACGCGGACGTCGGCGAGGACTCGAATATCGCTGCGGGAAACATCACCGTGAACCAGGACCACGCAACGAGGGCGAAGGAGCGGACCGTGATTGGGCGCAACGTCAGGACCGGCGTCGACAATGCCTTCGTCGCCCCAGTCACGATCGGCGACGACGCATGGATTGCAGCCGGCTCCGTCATCACAGAGGATGTTCCTGCGGGCGCGCTCGCCATCGCCCGGACGAAGCAGCTGAACAAGGAGGGACGGGGTGGAAAGCGGGACGATTGAGCAGACGTTTCCCGGCCTCGAGGTCGAGATACCCGAGGTCGAGATGACGACCGGCCACGCGATACCCCTCACTCCGCAGAAGCGGCTCATGGTCTTCGCCGGCCGCTCGCACCCCGAGCTGGCCTCGAAGATCGCCGAGCAGCTGAACGTCGAGCTCGGTGAGATCGAGCTCCTCACGTTCGCCAACGGCGAGACGTACTGCCGCTACTGCGA
>JACDCN010000125.1 GCA_013817555.1 Actinomycetota bacterium | reverse complement strand
CATCCCGGTGGGGTGGAATTGGACGAGCTCCATATCACGCAACCGGCAACCCGCCTCGGCTGCGAGGCGCATCGCATCGCCGGTGTTCTCGTCGCGTCGCGATGAGGAACGTCGCCAGATCCGCGTGTGACCACCCGCCGCGAGGACGACGGCGTCGGCGACGATCAGCCAGCGGCGCCCGTCGTCCACGTCGAAGCCGTACGCGCCGAACACGCGCTCCTCGTGCACGAGCAGACGGGTGACATACACATCGTCCCGCAGCTCGACGCCGACCTCGGCCGCCCGTCTTCCGAGGGTCAGCTGGATCTCGCGTCCCGTGTAGTCGCCCGCGAAACACGTGCGGCGCCAGCGATGGGCGCCGAAGTAGCGCTGGGTCAGCCGCCCGTCGTCCTCGTTGGCGAGTCGGGCGCCCCAGCGCACGAGATCGTCGATCGCCGACGGCGCCTCTCGGCAGAGAAGCTCGACGCTCACGGGATTGCCGAGCCAATGACCCTCGCGCAGCGTGTCGGCGGCATGTTGCTCCCAGCTGTCTTCGGGATCCATCGTCCCGAGCGCCGCGTTGATACCGCCTGATGCGAGCACGGTGTGCGCGTCGTCGCGACGCCGCTTGCCGATGCACAGCACCTGCACGCCACGCTCTGCGAGCTCGATCGCCGCCCGCAGCCCGGCCGCGCCCGTGCCGATGACGAGGACGCTGGTGGCGGTGCGCCGTTCCTCGAACGTGGTCACGCGAGCACCGCGCTCGTCCGACCGAGCTTGGCGAAGCCGAACTCCTCCGCGTGAACCCGCTCGTCGCGGACGCCGAGGGCGCGGAGTTGGGAGCGCAGGTTGTCGATCATCGCCGGCGGGCCGCAGACGAGAACGTCCGCGGAGAGGAGATCCTCGTGCTCGCGGGCGACGCGCTCGGCCGTGAGGAAGCCATCCTTGTCGCGCGCCACGAGAACGACTCGGAAGTCGTCTCTGCTCCTCGCGATCTCGCGGAGCTCTTCGAGGAAATGCGCCTCCGGCTCGTGCTCGACGCAGTAGTAGAAGTCGATCGACCGCCCGCTCCCGTCGAGGCTCCGAGCCATGCTGAGGAAAGGCGTCACGCCGATTCCTCCGGCCATCCAGATCTGTCTGCCGTTCGCGATGTCGCGATGCGAGAACGAGCCGTACGGCCCTTCGACGACCGCCTCCGCTCCCCGCTCGAGCGTGCGCAACGCGCGCGTGTAGTCCCCGACCGCCTTGACGGTGATTCGGAGCGTCGGCTCGTTCGGGGCTGAGGTGATCGAGAAGGGGTGGAACTGGTTGGCGATCTCCCCGGCTCGGATCGAAAACGCCCGGCGGCGCACCGAAAGCTCGAGCGGGTGGAACTGCTCCCGCAGCGCGAGCGAGCGGAAGTTCACGAACACGAACTGCCCGGGCGAGAAGGCGAGAGCCTTTCCCGCGGGCTCCATGACGATCTCCGTGACGAACTCGTCCAGACGATTCACGGTGACAACCTGGTACCTCCTGCGGCGCACGAGGACGTTGCCGAGGAGCGAGCGGTAGACGAACGCGGCGATGCCGAGGGTCGCGAGCCCGGCCATGTAGAGGTTCAGCGCTCGCGAGTCGTCTCTCGCGCCAGGAGTCGTGAACACGTGGTAGGTGGCTGCGAGGAAGACGAACCCGAAGACGCGCTGCACGTAGACGAACACCTCATGCCCGAGACGAACGAAGAGGGTCAGGACGATGGCGAGGGTCATCCCGCCGAACGCGAGCACCCCGGCGAACACCGTCCAGCCGGCGCCGGGGCGTAGGAGGTCGAGCGCCGTGTCGGTCGAGATCGTCGCCCGGCCGGCAAGGATGAACACGACGTGCCCGAGCAGGAGCAAGAAGGCGGCCTGCCCCAGGACGCGATGTGTCCTGTACATGCGGTCGAGCCCACCGAGAAGAGCCTCGACGGGCCGCAGCCGGGCGCCGAGCACGATGTTCAGTGCGAACGCCGAGGTCCCGGCGTAGGCGAGTAGAACCGCGATGCTCGTGAGGGTCGCGAACTCGCCTGTGAAGCGTCCGTCGAGCGGAGCGGAGCGCGCCCACAGCACCAGCGGAATCGCGCACAGGGCGGCGAGGACGAGTGGGCCGCGGAGGGAGGCGAGTTTCTCGGTTCGCATGGTCTGGCTCTTTTTCTAGACGGTACGTCTCGTTAGGAAGAGGCTAGCACGAGACGAGACGTCTTGTCTAGTTGTTAGGCTACGTGCGTGCACGAGTCGAGCAGGCCTTCAGGCGAGCGCGGCCGGCGTCGCAGCGAGCGCTCACACCAGGCGATCATCGCCGCGACCCGGGAGCTGCTGGTCGAGCGCGGGTACCCGGATGTGACCATCGAGGCCATCGCGGCTCGGGCGGGCGTGGGAAAGCAGACGATCTACCGCTGGTGGCCCTCGCGCGCCGCCCTCGTGCTCGAGGCGTATCTCTCGAGCGCCGATGTCGTCACCCCTCCAGCCGCCGGCGGAACGACGCGGGAGGACGTCCGCGCCCTGCTCGCCTGGCTCATCGCCGTCCTCGCGGAGCCAACCGGCGGCCACGTCGTCGCGGGGCTCGTTGCCGATATCCAGCACGATGCCGATCTCGCCGAAGGCTTCCACCGTGACGTCGTCCCCGCGCGACGTGGAGCGATGGTCGCCGCGCTCGAGCGCGGCCAGGGGCGAGGAGAGATCCGCGCCGACGCCGACCTCGAACTCGCAGTCGACGCGCTTCACGGTGCCGTCTTCTACCGTCTGCTCCTGAGTGGTGAGCCTCTCGACACCGACTTTATCGCGCGCCTGTCGGAGCAGACTCTCGGTGGCCTTGCCACTTCACCCCCGACGGGATAGCCAGATCTGACGGCCGCTCAGTCTTGAGTCGCGGGCTCAGCGGCGTGCCGAATACGATCGCGCGCCTCGGCGAAACGGATCGCCTCGTACGCGATGAGTCCGACGCACACGGAGGCGACCGCGGCGAGCGTCGCGAGCGCGGGGATTTCGACGGCGACCGGCACGAGAGCAAGGAGGAGCGCGGCGACGACGAGCCTTTGACGATTGAGCGTCTGTACGTTGCGGAGGCGGAAGAGGATGTGCGCGATCAAATACAAGGCAACCCCACCGCACAGCGCGACCGCCGGGACGATCGCGAGCGGCTCGCCGATGTCGACGAGGGTCTTCTTCACGCCGCCTGCAAACAGGATGATGCCGGCGACCATCGGCAGGTGGAGATAGCTGTAGGAGTCACGCGCCATTTTGAGCTGCGCGCTCCCGGTGGCTTCTCGCAAGTGGCGCTCGGCGACGGTCGCGACCACGTCGAAATACGCCCACCAAAGTGCGGCGGCGACGGTGAGCCCGAGAATGGCTGCCGCGATCACGCCGGCGCCGAGCTCGGTGGTCGCGCCTACTCCCACCGCGACGATCGACTCGCCGATCGCGATGATGACGATCAGCGCGTGGCGTTCGGCGAAGTGTCCGGCTTCGAGCCGCCAGCCGCGCCCTCCGCCGATCCAGGCTCCGGCAAGGTCCATCACGACAGCGAGCGCCCAGAGACCGGGTTGGACGGGTCCGTCGAGCGCCGAGGCGACGAAGAGCAACGTGATGCTCATGAGCGAACCGGCCCCGAGCCGGCCGATCGCGGCGAGGAGGTCACGGTCTCCCCGTCCGGCCACCGCGTAGAGGGCTAGGTGCGCGACCCGGACGATCGCATAGGCAGACGCGAACAGGAAGGCGTCGTCGCCGAAGACGTCGGGGACGGCGAGGGACGCGACGAACATGGCAGCCATGGCCCCGAACATCACCAGGCGGATCTCGCCCTCCTCGGGGTTGATTGTGTTCGTCAGCCAGGCGTATGCCGCCCATGCCCACCAGAGAATCGCGAGGACGAGCATGCCCTTCACGAGACCTGCCCAGGTCGGATCGGCCGTGATGAGCCCGGTCACCTGGGTGAGCGCGAAGACGAAGATCAGGTCGAAGAAGAGCTCGAGCGGGGTGATGCGCTCGTCCGTGCCCTGCTCGCGCCGACGAGTCTGAACCGTCACGGCGAGAGCCTAGAGATTTACCTCTTTGAGCCCGTTGACGTCGGCTCCAAGTGACAACAACTGCTCGAAGCAACTAGACCGAGACGGCATCGTCACCCGATTGCGACCGATGAGTTCCGGCACTTCGGTCTGTCTCTAGTACAACTCCCGCAGCCGTCGACGGAGAAGGAGCAGGCATGAGCGAGCACAGTCGAGGAATGGAACCGAAATCGGAACGGCGCGCGGCGCATGAACGTCTCTCGACTGGTGCGCTTGCGAGTTGGGCGCGCGCCTGCGCGACGCATCCGTGGCGCGTTGTGTTCGGTTGGCTCGGCATCATCGCCCTGCTGATCGTCCTGGTCGGGACAGTCGGCGGTGAGCTTCGCGACGAGTTCGAGATCCCGGGCTCGGAGACGCAGAAAGCGACCGATCTGATCGAGTCCGAGTTCGCGTCCGAGCAGGGCGGCGTCCTGAACGTCGTCTTCGCCGCGCCGGAGGGCGAACGACTCGACACATCCGAGCGCAAAGCCGCGGTGCAGGAGGCGATCGCCCTCCTGAGGTCAGCTGAGTTCAAGCCGACGGAGGACGAGGCCGGCCTGACCAGCGTCGGCGACCCATTCGACGAGGGTTCGTTCTCCGACGACGGCCGCATCGCCTACTCCGAGGCTCAGTTCGATCGCGTCATCTTCGACGAAGATCGGGAGGCGGTCCTCGCCGTGCAGGATGCTGTCCGCGAGACGGTCGAGCCGGCGGGCGTGATCGTGGAATACAACGGCGAGGCGGAGTTCCCGCCGGTCGAGCAGGGGACCTCCGAGCTGCTCGGACTGCTCGCAGCGATCATCGTCTTGCTCATCGTCTTTCGCACCTTCGTGGCGATGCTGATCCCGATCGCGCTCGCGATCGTCGCGCTCGCCACCGCGTTCCTGCTCCTCTTCATCCTGGCCGGCCTGACCGACATCAACACGATCACGCCGATCCTGGTGTCGATGATCGGCCTGGGCGTCGGGATCGACTACTCGCTCTTCATCGTCACCCGCTTCCGGCAGCTCCTGCACGAGGGGCTTTCTCCGCGGGAGGCCGCCGCCGCGGCGGGCGCTTCTGCCGGACGTGCCGTGATTTTCGCCGGCCTCACGGTTGCGATCTCGGTGGCCGGCCTGGCCTTCTTCGGCATGGACTTCATCACCAAGCTAGGCATCGGCGCGTCCCTCGGCGTGTTGACCACCGTGCTGATCGCCAACTCGCTCCTGCTCGCGGTGCTTGCCCTGCTCGGCCACAAGATCGACCGGCTGAAGGTGCCGTTTCTTCCCAAGTTGGACGACTCGGAAGAGGCCCGCGAACGGACCTTGGTCGCTCGCTGGGGTCGGTTCGTAACCGCCAACGCGAAGGTCGTGTTCCCGGTCGTCCTCGTGCTCGTCCTGGCCTTGGGATCGACGTCGCTCCTCGTGCGCCTGGGCGCAGCCGACCAGGGCACGCAGCCGACCGCGCAGACCAGCCGCCGAGCGTACGACCTGCTCGCGGACGGCTTCGGGGCGGGCTTCAACAGCCCCATCCCGATCGTCGTGGACGTGAACGGCGACGAGCAGGCGCCGCAGCGAATCTTCGACGGTGTGCAGAACCTCGAGGGCGTCGCCTCGGTGGGCGAGCCGCAGTTGAACGACGAGGGAACCGTCGGGATCGTGTTCGTGACCCCGGATTCCGCACCCCAGGACGAGGCGACCGATCTGCTCGTCGACCGCTTGCGGGACGACGTCGTGCCGACGGCGACGGCGGACAGCGATGCGGTCGCGTACGTCTCGGGCATAACGGCGGCGTTCAAGGACATCGCCGATCGGATCTTCGAGCGGGCGCCGCTGTTCCTGCTCTTCATCATCGGAGTCACCTTGATCGTGCTCGCGATGGCGTTCAGGTCGATCGTCATCTCGGCCACGGCCGCGGTAACGACGATCCTCTCCGCGTTCGTCGGGTTCGGCGTGCTAACCCTCGTGGTGCAGGAGGGCCACCTGCTGGGGCTCACTGGGCTCGATCAGACGGGTCCGATCGAGACCTTCGTTCCGCCGATCACGTTCGCAATCCTGTTCAGAATGTGTCCAAATGCCATAGGTGCGACAAAACGGCGCCGATTCGGCTTCCTGAGCGGCCTTCCCACGCGCTCGAACCCCACCAGAGACCGCCCCCGCGTTGCTGTACGCCTCCCTGCCGCCGCGTAGTGCGACACGCCGCCGATACCCCTCAGACGCGGGAATCGGCCCCCGGGGCGCGTGCTCGCCTGCCAGAAACTGAACGTCGCCGGCAAGCCACCGGCGCTCAGGTTCGCCTCCACGGTCGTCGCGATCCCAGCCGTCGAGCGCGTCCACCGCCTCCAGCTGGTCGGCGAGATCG
>JACDCN010000124.1 GCA_013817555.1 Actinomycetota bacterium | reverse complement strand
GGTGCTCCGGTCACGTCTCGAACGCCTCGGCGTGGGCATCGCGCGCTGGGGAGACGGCGTGGCGCTGGAGTCCGCCCTCGAGGAGGTGAGGACATACAGGCGCTTCGCGAGAGTCGCACGCGTCTAGCCGCAGGAGTCGGAGCCGTCGCGTGCGCGGTTGCACTGGGCGCGCTGCCGCTTGCGCGCGCGGACGAAGATGCGTTCGTCGAGGTGGGCTACCGCGTCGCCGCTCTCGCCCTTCTCACCCTCGTGACCGCGCTCGTTCTCGGCTGGCCTTCCCTTCTCACCGCGTCGCTCCTCTTGTTGGGTGGCCTGTACGGGGCGCAACTCGCTCTCGACGACCCTGCGCTCGACGGCGCGGCGCCATTTTTCGCAGCGGGGCTCCTTGTAACCGCCGAGCTCGGGTACTGGTCGCTCGAGGAGCGCGATGCGGTAAAGGACGATCCGGGAGAGAGCTTCCGCCGCGCGGCGTTCGTCGCACTCCTCGCGCTTGGAGCTTTGATCGCCGGCTCGCTGCTTCTGATTCTCACCGACGGCGTGCGCGCGGGCGGACTGGCCGTCGACCTGCTCGGAGCCGTTGCGGCAGGTGCAGTGCTGCTCGTCGTCGTGGTCGCCCTGCGAACGGACCACCGCAGCGAGCAGCAAGCTGACTGAAGAGCTCATCTTCCGTATGCCTCGATGGGGTGATGATTAGAAGGCTGCTAACACCGATCTAACGCGTCAGTGAAGCGACGCGTCATCATTCTTCTCTCCGTTGCCGCGGCGTTCTCGGCCGCAGGCGCAGGCGCTGCGCCGGAGCGTTCCGAGCACCATGCCGGCATCGCTATGCACCTCGTCGAGGGCATCAACGCGATGCGCGCTCAACATGGCCTCGCGCCAGTGCGCCCCACGCCGTCGCTCCGACTGGCAGCGCTCGCGCACACACGACTCCAGGTCAAGCGCGGAGCCTTCACCCACGACTCGCCGGACGGCTCGTCCTTCTCCGACCGAATCGCGCGTTTCTACGGCCAGCGTGGATTCTCGCGCTGGGGCGTCGGGGAGAATCTCCTCTACGGACCCGTGGCGATGACCCCGGAAGAGGCGCTCCGCGTCTGGCTCGATTCCCCGGCCCACCGCAAGATTCTCCTCGAGCCAAGCTGGCGCGACATCGGAATCGTCGCACTCGCTGTGAGCCAGGCGCCGGGCGAGTTCGGCGGCCACGACGTCGTCGTGATCACGTCGGACTTCGGCATCCGAAGCCGCTAGGCTCCGGTCGGCGCCGCGCTCGTTTTCCCTCAACTCCTCTAGCACGGGCCGAATGTGTACGCTGGACTATGACTAAGTCTTAGTCTAGTCTCATGGAGACATGTCCGTGGTAAACGTGCACGAAGCGAAGACGCACCTCTCGCGGCTCCTCGAACGCGTGTCTGCGGGCGAGGAGATCGTGATCGCCAAGGCGGGACGCCCCGTCGCCCGTCTCGTGCCATACGAAGAGGACCTGGAGCCGCGGACGCTTGGCGGCTGGGAAGGTCGGGTCTGGATCGCCGATGACTTCGACGAGCTCCCGCCCGACATCCTCGCCGCGTTCTACGGCGACGACGAGTGAGGCTACTGCTCGATACCCATGCTCTCCTCTGGGCGCTCGAGAACCCGTCGCTACTGAGAGCCGAGACGCGCACGGCGATCGAACGCGCACGGACACCGGTACTCGTGAGCGCGGCGTCCGCCTGGGAGATTGGGATCAAGATCGCCGTCGGGAAGCTGCGAGCCCCGCTCGATCTCATGCAGCAGCTTCGCGACAAGCGATTCACCCCGCTACCCGTGACGGTCGAGCATGGGCTTCGCGTCGGCGAGCTCCCGCTGTTGCACAAGGATCCCTTCGACCGCCTGCTCGTCGCGCAGGCGCAGCTCGAGGGATTGACGATCGTGACCCGCGATCCGCGGATCGCGGCCTACGACGTCGAGACGCTCGCCGCCTGACGCTCCGGCCGCGAAGCGGACGGCTTCTGGGATTCGCGCGACCGGAATTCGCGTGAGCGGATTCCGATCTTGCGCCAGCAGGATTAGCCCGCTGCGGCGCCCTCGGGGGGCGGCGGCTGCATAGCCGTACCGGGGATCGGGCGCGGCTGCGGCTTGAGCTTCGGCTTCTTGTCCGCCTCGGGCTCGGGCTCGGACTCTTCCGGAACTTCCTCGGGGAAGACCGATTCCTCCGACTCGCCGGCGAGCAGTCGCTCGTACTGATCCTTGTCGATCGTCTCGCGCTCGATCAGGATCGCCGCGAAGCGGTGGAGCTCGTCCATATGCGCACGTAGGACAGTCTGAGCCGATTGGTGCGCCTCCTCGATCACGCGGCGGATCTCGTCGTCGATGTCTTTCGCCAGCTCCTCGGAATAGTCGGGCTCAGAGCCCATGTCGCGACCGAGAAAGGGGAGATCGTGGGCCCGTCCGAGGACGCGGGGGCCAAGCTTCTCGCTCATTCCGAAGCGCATGATCATCTGCTTGGACGTCGCCGTCACCCGCTCGAGATCGTTGGCGGCGCCCGTGGTCACCTCATGGAAGACGAGCTCCTCCGCGGCGCGGCCGCCTAGCGTCATCGCGAGCTCGTCCATCAAAGCCGACCTCGTCGTCAGGTAGCGATCCTCGGTCGGAAGCGAGATGGTGAGCCCGAGCGCCTGGCCTCGCGACACGATCGTGATCTTGTGCACCGGGTGCGTGTGCTCGAGGTAGTGGCCCACGAGGGCGTGCCCCATCTCGTGGTACGCGGTGATCTTCCGCTCCTTCTCAGAGAGGAGGCGCGCCTTCTTCTCCGGGCCGGCGATGACGCGCATGATCCCTTCCTCCAGCTCGTCCTGACCGATCATCTTCTTGCCGTGGCGGGCGGCCAAGAGCGCCGCCTCGTTGATCAGGTTGGAGAGGTCCGCCCCGGTGAAGCCGGGCGTGCCCGCAGCGAGCGTGTCGAGGTCGATCTCGTGGGCGAGCGGCTTTCCGCGAGCGTGCACCTCGAGGATCTTGCGGCGGCCGAGCCGGTCGGGGCGATCGACGACGATCTGGCGGTCGAAACGGCCGGGGCGAAGAAGCGCAGGGTCGAGGATGTCCGGGCGGTTCGTCGCCGCGATCAAGATGATGTTGTCCTTCATCTCGAAGCCGTCCATCTCGACGAGAAGCTGGTTCAGCGTCTGCTCTCGTTCGTCGTGACCGCCGCCCATCCCGGCGCCGCGGTGACGGCCGACGGCGTCGATCTCGTCCATGAAGATGATGCAGGGAGACACCTGCTTGGCCTGCTCGAAGAGGTCGCGGACGCGCGAGGCGCCGACGCCGACGAACATCTCGACGAAGTCGGAGCCCGAGATCGAGAAGAACGGGACGCCCGCCTCACCGGCCACCGCGCGCGCGAGCAACGTCTTTCCGGTCCCCGGAGGGCCGTACAGGAGCACGCCTTTGGGGATGCGCGCGCCGAGCGCCTGGAACTTCTTCGGGTTCTCGAGGAACTCCTTGATCTCGTGGAGCTCCTCGACCGCCTCGTCCGCTCCCGCGACGTCTTTGAACGTGACCTTGGGCGAGTCGGGCGACATGCGCTTGGCACGGCTCTTTCCGAAACTCATCACCTTCGATCCCCCGCCCTGCATCTGGTTCATGAGGAAGATCCAGAACGCGATCAGGATCACGAACGGGAGGACGCTGATGAGCAGCGACATCCAGGTGGACGAGCCAGTGCCCTTGGAATCGAACGTAACGTTCTGCTCGGCGAGCAAGTTCTCGAACCGGGTCGCCGACTGCGGCGTCGGGTAGTTGACCTTGACCTTGTCACCGTTGACGAGCGTCCCCGTGATCTGCTGTCTGCGCGGGTCGAACAGGACCTCGTTGATATTCCCGTTCTTGACCTCGGCGATCATCTCCGAGTACGTGATCTTGCGCTGCTCCGAGCGCCCGGGCAGGAGTGTCTGACTCGCCAGATAGACGAGGACGACGATGATGATGAGCGGAAAGAGCGCGCTTCTGAAGAACCGGTTCACGTCAGTCTCGGGAGGGTAGCACCATGGTTCTTCGGCACCCAGGGCCCGGGACCTGGTACCCCATTACGGTCTGTTTGCGCGCTCAGGTGGCGTTCGGCACGAGATCCGGGTGCAGCACGGCGACATACGGCAGATTCCGGTAGCGCTCCGCGAAGTCGAGTCCGTACCCGATCACGAAGCGGTTCGGGATCTCGAAGCCGACGTACCGGACCGGAACGTCGATCTCGCGACGGTCGGGTTTCGTGAGGAGGGTGACCACCTCGAGCGTCGCGGGTTTGCGCGCCCGCAGGTTGCGCATCAGGTACGAGAGGGTGAGCCCGGAGTCGATGATGTCCTCGACCACCAGCACGTCTCTGCCGGCGACGTTGATGTCCAGGTCCTTCAGGATCCGGACGACGCCGGAGGAGTCGGTCGCCGCCCCGTAGCTCGAGATCGCCATGAAGTCGATCTCGCACGGCACCGTCAGCTCGCGCATGAGGTCGGCCATGAAGAAGACAGCGCCCTTCAAGACGCCGACCAGCAGCAGATCACGCCCGGCGTAGTCCGCCGAGATCTCCGCGCCCAGCTCGACGACGCGGGACTGAAGAGGTCCCTGCTCGATAAGCACCTCGCCGACGCCCTGTTCCAGCTCCGCTTGAGTCACCGGTCTACATCCTTCCATGCTCGGACCGTTCCTTCCCAGCCAGGCGCCTCGGCAATACCTGGGACGGCAACGACCTCGTCGCCGGAGACGACGAGCGGCCAGGCGTCGCGCTCTCCTCGCGGCACCTTCGCGTCCACGAATAGATCCTGAACCTTCTTGCGGCGTCCCGCGAGCCGATCTCCGGGAAGGCGAGTACGGACGACGAGATCGGGCGCATCGCTCTCGAGGTGCCAGGGACCGAAGCGAACTCGTCCCTCGAGACGGACGGTGTCGTACTCGCGCACGGCTCGGATACCCGGGCCGAGGTCGGCTGACCTGGTTCCTGCTGTCGACGAGAGAAGCTCGGCAAGCGTCCGCTCGAGAGCCCTGGGCAGACGCGGGCGCTCCTCGGCGAGCGCCAGCAGGTTCTGGTCTGCGCCGGGATGCAGGCGCCGGAGAAGCGGGAGGATCTCGCCGCGGATCAGGCCTCGCATGGTGTCCGGATTGGACGAGTCCACGCGAAACGGCAGGGCGTGCTCTCGGCAATACGCTTCGGTCTCGCTCCGCCAGAGTGTGAGCAGAGGACGGACGACACCGTCCGCGCGCGCAGCCCTGACTCCCTTCGTGTTGCCGGACGAGACGAGCCGATAGAGCACCGTCTCCACCTGGTCAGAGGCCGTGTGGCCCGTCGCTCGCAGCCCACGCCCCTCGGTGAGCGCGTAGCGGAGATCTCGCAACTCGGCCTCGGTCGAGACTTGTGACACCGTGTCACTCGACGTCGCGACCTCAGCGTCCATGAGCTCGCGGCAAAAGCGTGCGTCCTCGTCCGACTCCTCGCCGCGCAGGCCGTGGTTTACATGGACGGCCGACACGCGGTAGCCAAGCGACCCGAGGGCATGCCAGAGGCAGGTTGAGTCCGCTCCCCCTGAGACGAGGCAGCACACCTCGCCTCCTGACGCGATTAGGTCGTGGGCACGGATGTGGCTCTCTACTCGATCCAGGAGCGCGCCTGCCATACGCCAATTGTGCCGCGCCTACGGAGGATCGCGGAAGCGAGGATCGAGACTCCACTCCTCGAGGAGCTCCGCGGCCGCCTCGAGCTCGTCGGCGGTCAGCCGATGGGACAACGCGTGCTCGACCGGAGCAAGCATCAACGGTGCGGGAACCAGCCCCTCCGCCGCGTCTACGATGTAGCGGACGGCAAGCGCGTGCCCGATCACCAGCGCACTCTCCTCCGGCCGCGCGAGCAGCAGCCGCAGACCGGTCGCGTAGCGAGCAGCAGCCTGCGCACGGCTCTCGCCGCCGCCAGGCGCGGGGAGCCCGGGCGCTTCCGCACCGGCCCACTCGCGGTAGGCGGACAGCAGACCGCCATCGAAGCTCCCGAAGTGGATCTCGTTCAGCTCGGAGACGACGATCCGGGGTACGTATCGTCCCTCGAGTGCCGCGTCGAGCGTCTCCTGTGTCCGCCGAAGCTCCGTCGCGACCCCGAGAGCGATCTCTTCGCCGACCAGCGAGCCCCCGAGCCTACGCGCCTGTGCGATTCCCTCTGGAGTGAGACCCTCTCCGGGCGCTGCATACGAGGCTAGCCCTCTCTCGTTCGAGCGGGCGAGGGCATGACGAGCGAGGAAGACCCTCTCCGTCAACTAGAGCAGCACCGAGCGGTAGTCGAGGACGTGCTCCATGCCGATCGTCTCGTAGAGGCGGATCGCAGGGTGATTCTCGGCGCGGACGAAGAGGCAGACCGCAGGGACGCGCTCGAGCAGCAGT
>JACDCN010000123.1 GCA_013817555.1 Actinomycetota bacterium | reverse complement strand
CGTATAGCGTCCGCGCCGTGAGCTCGACCGGAGTCGCAGCCCTGCTCGCGCTCGCCGCCGGCTTCGGTGGAGCGGTGCAGATCGCAGTCCAGGGCCGCCTCGGCGACCGCGTCGGAAGCCTCGAGGCCGTCGCAACCGCGTCACTCATCGGAGCCGTCGTCGCGTTCACGGTTCTGCTCGTGGCGCGCCGTTCGCTGGCGGGCGTCGGGGACGCGATCGGCTCCCCGAAGTGGATGCTCCTCGGCGGAGTCATGAGCGCGCTGATCATCCTCGCGATCACCGTGGCAGGCCCGCGCATCGGGATCGTTGCGACAACCGCCGTGCTGATTGCCGCTCAGTTCACGCTTGCGACAGTCATCGATCGAAACGGCTGGTTTGGCGTGGAGCGAATCGCGGTGAGCTGGCCGCGCCTCGCCGGGATCTTGCTCCTCTTCGCGGGCGCCGCTTTGACGTTGCGGAGATGAGCGCGTTCACCGGTCTGGAGCCGGCCGGCGTCTGGGCCCGCTTCTCGGAGCTGACGCTGATCGCGCGGCCGCCGAAGCAGGAGGCGGAAGCGCGGGAGCACGTTCTCCGCTGGGCAGCAGAGCGCCGCTTCGAGTCGGCGGTTGAAGACGAGGGCAATGTCGTCGTGCAGGTGCCGAGTTCGGCTGGACGGGAGCGCGGGCCCACGGTCGTCCTCCAAGCACACCTGGACATGGTGTGCGAGCGTGACCCGGACAGCCCATACGACCCGCGCGAAGGACGACTCGATGTCGTCGTCGACGGCGACTGGGTCGTCGCGGAAGGGACGACCCTCGGAGCGGACAACGGCATCGGGGTCGCGGCTGCGCTGGCCGTCGCGGACGACACCGAGGTCGCGCACGGCCCGCTCGAGCTGCTCTTCACGGTGTCCGAGGAGCAGGGGCTCGACGGAGCCAAGAACCTCGACGCGTCGCTCGTCGCCGGACGACTGCTTCTCAACCTGGACGGAACGAGCGACAAGGCGATCACCATCGGATGCGCCGGGAGCTGGCACACGTTCACGCGGCTGCGGCTCGATCTTTCGCCCGTCCCGGAGGTTCTCGAGGTTCTGGAGGTGCTGCTATCAGGCGCGCGCGGCGGCCACTCGGGCGGGGACATCGCCCGCGGCCGGGTGAACGCGATCAAGGCTCTCGGTCGGGTTCTCTCCCGCGGGTTCGAGGCCGCACCATTCCGGCTTGCCGTTCTCGAAGGCGGCGTAAGTCGCAACGCGCTCCCACGGGAAGCCCGAGCGATGATCGCGCTTCCACGTGGAGCAGAGGAAGCCTTCCGCGCCGCCGCAGAGCGCGAGCTCGAATCGGTCCGCGAGCAGTACAGCGGCACCGAGCACGCGCTGAAACTCTCGGTCGTCGCTGGTGGCGCAGACGCTGCAGCCGACGAGGAGACGACGTCTCGCGCGCTCGATCTGCTCGCGACTACTCCGAGCGGGGTCGTCGCAATGAACCCCGAGCTTCCCGGCACGGTCGAAACGAGCACGAGCCTGAACGTCGCCGGCACCGAGGAAGGCGAGCTCGCCCTCGCCTCGATGACGAGAAGCGCCAACTTGCCAGGACTGGAGAATGTGGTCGCCGGAATCGAAGCCGCGGCGCGCCTCGCCGGAGCGGAAGTCGAGATCCTGCGTTCCTACCCACCCTGGCGGCCCGATCCCGACTCGAAGCTGCTTGCTGTCGCGCGGACGACATTCGAGCACTTGTTCGGAACGCCGCCGCGCCTCGAAGTTGTCCACGGCGGACTCGAGTGCGCGGTGATCGGAGGCAAGCTTCCCGGCGTCGAGATGATCTCGCTCGGACCCGAGATCGTCGGTCCGCACGCTCCTGGCGAACGCCTCAGCGTCCCGGGGACGCAGCGCTTCTACCGTCTCCTCGCCGCGCTCCTCGACGACCTCTCGCGCTAGGCCGTGGCCGCGAGGAGCGCTTCTCCCTCGCGGATGTACCGCGTCGCCCCGACCGAGCGGTAGAAGGCCAACGCCTGCTGCAGCTGTGCATCGGCTTCGGCGCGACGTCCCTCCGCGACGAGCCGCGCGGCAGCTCTCAGACGCACGGCAGCCTCGTACGGTGGCGTTCCCAGCACGACAAGGCGATCTGTGGCCTGCTCGAGTTGCCCCTGCACGATCGCGGCCGCGGCCTGCAACCAGGGGTCTGAGGGCCGGGAGCTCGCTTCTTCGATGAGAGCGTCCCCCGGGCGGTCCAGGTCGGCGAGCAGCAGCGCGAGTTCGATGACGAATTCGGGGTCGCTTCGCGAAGAGAGGGGGAGCATCGAGTCCGCGAGTTCTTGCGCCGCGGCTGGACGTCCCTCGGCGATGGCGATGCCGGCGCGGAGCAACAGGAGGTTCCGGACCGTAGCCTGCGCTTCGATGTCGTGCTGTTGCGCACGGACGAGCGCGAGCGCTCGCTCGCATTCGGAGGCGGCGCCTTCGATGTCGTCTTGCGCCAGACGAAGCTGAGCCGCGACGCGCCGGAGGTCGGGCTCGACCACGTCCGGCGCTTCTCCGGTCGCGAGCAGCTCCTCGACGCGCCACGCCGCCTCCTTCCAGCGCCCACGGGTGTGGGCAAAGAGCGCTGCGGTGGTCACTTGGGACGCGGAGAGGATCACCTCGGTGGTCGAGGGTGAACCGCAGATCGCGGGCCCCTTCGCTGTCCGGCTCAACGTGCGCGTCACCGGTAAGTCGACGATCGCGTACCGGCAGGTCGAGTAGATCGGGTGGAGTGTCGCGGCGGTGACGTTCAGAACGTCGCGCAGGCGAACGACACGGGGGCGAGAGGCTCGTACTCTCGCCCCATGACGGATCCGACGAGAAAGGGGAACACCATGAAGCGCACCGCAATCATCCTTGGCATCGCCGCCGCGATGGGCGTAGTCCCGTCGGTCGCCGCCGGCGGAAACATCACCACGCAGGACAGACCGCAGGACAAGGTTCAGATCTTCAAGCCGCAGCCGCAGAGCCCGGCACGTGCCACGATCGCCAGAGTGAGCGCACACCGTTACAGCGCGCACAGGATCTCCGTGCTCCGCATTCAGTCGCGCTGATCCGTCCGAAGATCCCTCCGTGGGAAGAGGAAGGGGGCACAGGGAGGCCCCCTTTCTCTGTGCCTTCAGAGACCGACGATGTCGTCCGGCCGTACCGGCGCCCGCGTGAGCTCCCGGCCGGTCGCGTCGCGGAGCGCCGCGACGATGGCCGCGGTTGAAACAACGGTCGGTGGCTCGCCGACGCCCTTGACCCCGTAGGGCGCATCCGGCTCCGGAACCTCGACGAGCTCCGAGACGACCGGAGGCATGTCGAGGAAGGTGGGGATAAGGTAGTCGGTGAAGTTCGGATTCAGGATCACGCCGTCCTTGGTCTGGATCTCCTCCATCAGCGCGAGCCCGAGGCCCTGCGCCGTGCCTCCCTCGATCTGGCCCTCGACCGCCTGCGGGTTCAGCGCGTGGCCCACGTCCTGAGCGGTTCCGATCCAGACCACGCGCGTGAGCCCGAGCTCGACATCCACCTCGACGACCACCCGCATCGCGGCGACGGCGAAAGCGACATGAGAGCGCTCGCCGAGCACCTGCCCCGTCTCGGAGTCGAGCGGGGACGTTTCGGGATGCCGGTAGACGCGCTCGACGTCTACCTCGCCTACCCCGGTTTGCCTGCGCTCCTCGAGAGCCGCCTGGCACGCGAGCTGCACTGCTCCTGCGGCCATCCAGGTCATTCGCGACGCAGACGAGGAGCCTGACGAGCCCACGTCCGCGGTCGAGCCGACCTCGAGCACGATGTCGTCGGTTCCGAGCTCGAGCCTCGCGACCTGGAGGATCACCTCGGAGACGCCTTGTCCCACCTCAGCGGCCGCGCAGTACACATGCGCGCCTCCGTCCTCGCGCAAGCGGACGCGCGCAGTGCAGTAGTCGTCGAACCCCTCCGAGTAGCAGACGTTCTTGAACCCGACCGCGAACCCGACCCCGCGCCGGACGCCCTCGCCGCGGGTCGTGTTGCCGGCCCCGCCCGGCAGCCGGATAGCCTCCCGTGGAAGCTCCTCCGGCTCGGGAACCGGCAACGCCGCCGCGCGCCGGATCACGTCCTTCGTCGGAAGCGACCCTGTCAGCACCTGGCCAGTGGGTAGCACCCCGCCCGGCTCGAGCGCGTTCAAGAGCCGCAGCTCGATCGGGTCGATCCCGAGCTCGGCGGCAAGCTTGTCCATCTGCGCCTCCCCGGCGAAGCAGGCCTGCACTGCGCCGAACCCGCGCATCGCGCCGCAAGGTGGGTTGTTGGTATACACGCAAAGGCCGTCGATCAGCAGATTGTCGACGGCATACGGGCCAGGGGCGAACGAGCAGGCGTTGGAGATGACCGCAGTCGAGCTCGAGGCGTAGGCGCCGCCGTCGAGAAGGATCCGCATCTTCACCAGGACGAGCTTTCCGGCCCGCGTCGCCCGATGCTCCGCCCAGATCTGGGCGGGATGGCGATGGATGTGGCCGACGAACGACTCCTCGCGGCTGTAGACCATCTTCACGGGCCGGCTCGTTCGGAGCGCGAGCAGCGCGGCGTGGGCCTGGATGGAGAGGTCTTCTCGCCCGCCGAACGCGCCGCCCACCCCGGCGAGGTGGATCCGCACCTGCTCCGGCTGGAGCCCTAAGCAAGGCGCGATCTGGTCGCGGTCGACGTGGAGCCACTGCGTCGCCACGTGGATGTCGACGCCCCCCTCGCCGTCCGGGATCGCGATGCCGGACTCCGGCCCCAGGAACGCCTGATCCTGCTGGCCGATCTCGTAGTAGCCGGAGACGGCGACGTCGCCCGCGGCGTCCGGGTCGCCCCGCCGGATCGTCAGCGCACGCACGACGTTCGGCTGGGGATGCTCGCTGTCGCCGTGACGCTCGACCGGCCAGTCGACGTGCAGAGGCTCCATCTCGGTTGCACGCTCCGGATCGGAGATCGGCTCCAGCGGCTCGTACCCGACCTGGACAGCTGCGGCGGCGCGGCGAGCCTGCTCCGGCTCCTCGGCCGCGACGATCGCGACCGCCTCCCCGAAGTAGCGCACCTGGTCGATCGCAAGAACCGGCTGATCGGGGAACTCGAGCCCGTACAGCTTCTTCCCAGGGACGTCCTCGTGGGTCAGGACGGCGTGCACCCCACGCATACGAAGCGCCTCGGACACATCGATCTCGAGGATTCGCGCGTGTGCGTGCGGGCTCCGCACAGTCTGCCCCCAGAGCATGTCGGCGGCTTGGAGATCGCTCGAGTACGCGAACTTTCCAGTCACCTTCGGAATCGCGTCCTGGCGCAGCTTGATCGGCGTGGCATGGCCTTTGCGGAGCGTGCGAGTCGTTCGCGCGGGGGCGCTCATCGCTCCGCCGCCAGATGCACCGCGTCGAGGATCTTTTGATACCCCGTGCAACGACAGAGATTTCCCGAGAGCGCCTCGCGGATCTCGTCGTCGCTCGGATCCGGAATGCGACGGAGAAGGTCGTCGGTTGCGACGACGAGGCCGGGCGTGCAGAAACCGCACTGCACCGCTCCCGCTTCGGCGAAGGCCGCTTGCACTCGATTCGGCTCCCCGTTCTCTGCAAGGCCCTCGACGGTGACGACCTCGTGCCCATCGGCCTGCGCCGCAAGCACGAGGCAAGAGCAGACGAGCGCTCCGTCCAGGAGCACGGAGCACGAGCCGCACTCGCCCTGCTCGCACGCGTTCTTCGAGCCGGGCAAGCCGAGCCGGTCGCGCAGCGTGGTGAGCAAACTCTCGCCCTCCCAGACATCGGTCTCGGCGCGCTCGCCGTTAGCCGTGAAAGAGATCTTCACGCGAGGCACCTCTCCAGTGCCCGCGCGGTCAGCACGCGGAGGGCGTGCCGGCGATAGGCCGCCGTGCCGCGAACGTCGTCGATCGGGCTCGCCGCGGCCGCTACGCGATCAGGGAAATCGTCGGCTTCGCCGACGGGCGCGGTCACCAGCCCGACCACCGGGCTCGACGACCCATACGCGGCGCGGAGCTCTTCGCGCTCGCGGTCGGCGACGAGCGCGAGCGAGCACACGGCGATGACCATCGCGTTTCGCGGGCCAACCTTCATGAAGGTCTGTGGCTGACCGCTTGGCCGCACGAGCACAGCCACGATCAGCTCGTCCGGCTCGAGCGCGTTTCGCTTGACCCCGAGCAGGAAGCTCGCGAGCGGGAGAGTCCGGACGCCACGAATGCTCGCGAGCTCGACCTCCCCGCCTTCGACGAGAAGAGGCGGCAGGGCATCTCCCGCAGGCGAGGCGGTGCCGAGGTTCCCGCCGATCGTCCCCCGGTTTCGGATCTGCGGTGAGCCGACCGTGCGCGACGCCTCGGCGAGAGCGGGCAGCTCGCTCGCGAACGGCTCCAGCATGGCCTCCGTGTACGTCAGGCCGGCGCCGAGCCTCAGCG
>JACDCN010000122.1:5187-6390 GCA_013817555.1 Actinomycetota bacterium | reverse complement strand
ACGAGCGCAAAGGGCTCGCGTGGTACCAGCTCGAGAGCGGGGCTCTTCGTACGCTGGACGTCGGCGCTGTGGCGGGAACCGATGTCTATTCGCCCGTCGACGGAACCGTCATCGCCATCCGGAGCCAGCTCGTCTCAGGTCGGAAGATCGGAGCAGAGATCGAGCTCCGGCCGACGTCGGCCCCCTCACTCGTCCTCGCTCTCCAGAACGTCCGACCCGACAAGGGACTGACGGTGGGCGCCAACGTCGCTGCGGGTTCCTCCAAGCTGGGTCGTGTCGCAGACATCAGCAGGTTCGAGCGCCAGGCGCTCGAGCGCTTCGCCGCTGACGGCGGCAACAACGTCGCCATTCAGGTCTATCTGTCGGCAACGCTCGGCGTCCCGTAGCGCTCTAGAGGTTTCGCGCTGCGTATCCTCTTCATCGCCGACGTGGTGGGCAAGCCGGGCCGCAGTGCGGTCGAGGCGCTGTTGCCGACGCTGCGCTCCGACCTGGAGATCGACGTCTGCGTCCTGAACGGCGAGAACGCCGCTGACGGAATCGGGATCACGCCACGCCTCGCTGACCGGCTGCTGGCCGCGGGGGCGGATGCGATCACGCTCGGAAACCACGCCTTCCGGCGCTCCGAGATCGGCCCCTACATCGACGGATCGGATCGGGTCATCCGCCCCGCGAACACCTCGAAGAACACACCGGGGCGCGGCCTGACGGTCGTTCCCACGGCGAACGGCGCGCGGCTCGCGGTCATCAATGTCCTCGGGTCGCTCTTCCTCGATCCGGCAATCTCGATGTTCGAGGTCGTCGACGATCTCGTCGACCAGGCCGTCCGCGAGACGCCGCTCGTCCTGGTCGACGTCCACGCCGAGGCGACGAGCGAGAAGGTGGCAATGGCTCGATGGCTCGACGGCCGGGTGACTGCGGTCGTGGGAACCCACACGCACGTCCAGACATCGGACGCCCGCGTCCTTGCGAATGGCACCGCGTTCATCACCGATGCAGGGATGACCGGGCCGCACGACTCGGTGATCGGTGTCGAAGCCGACCTTGCGATACGACGGATGCGTACAGGGTTGCCCGTGCGCTTCGAGACTGCTCAGGGCGACGTGCGGATCGAAGGCGCGGTGATCGACTGCGACTCCGAGTCAGGCAAGGCTTCCGCCATCGAGTCGATACGCGTCCCGTTTTCTTCCTAGGGGTCGCGGGGGG
>JACDCN010000122.1:0-5177 GCA_013817555.1 Actinomycetota bacterium | reverse complement strand
GGCGCGAAGCGCCCGCCTTCAGGGATATTGCGCGACCGGAATACGCGCGAGCGGATTCCGATCTTGCGCCAACTCGACGTCCTCGCGCGGGAGCAGGAGCCAGAGCAGCACGAAGGGCAGGAACCAGGGGAGATAGAGGTAGAACCAGTGGGTGAGGGAGAGCTGGAACGCGACCAGAATCGCGGCCGTCAACGCGGCAAGCTCGATCGGTCCCTTCTCTCGAGGCACGAACGCTGCGACGACCGCGAGAATCACAGAGAGGACGGCAAGCACCGGCTGCAGGAATCCGAGATCGGGGATCCCCTGCGCGTGGTACTGCCCCCAGCCCCAAAGCGAGAACGGAGAGTCGCGTCCGACCTGGAAGCCGACGGTGCGATGCCAGAAGGTGTGGATTGCCTCCCAGAGACCGGGCTCCAAGAGCAGGATCAGGAACGAGACGAGCGTCGCGACGGCGAACGCGACAGCGAAGCGCACGAGGCGACCTAGATCCAATCTCGGATAGCTCGCCCAAAGGGGCGCCAGGAGCAGGCCTCCGAACTTCGTCCAACCGGCGAGCGCAACCGCCGCGCCACGCGCCCAGGTCGAGGAGGCGAGCCAGAATCCGAACACGAGGAGCGCGGGCATGATCGTGTCGTTCGTGTTCGCGTTCAGCGCGTACGCCGTGAACGGATACGCCGACCACGCGAACGCGAGCACAGCCGCGAGTCGCACTCCTCCGAAGCGAAAACCGACGAGGGCCAACGCGACTATGGTCAAGAGATCGAACAAGATCGACGTCGTGTGCGCCCCCGGCAGCGAGTCCCATTTCCCACTCCACTCGAAGACGAGCGTTGCAGGAACGTACGCCACGTACGCAACCGGGCCGTACGTGTCCCCCCGCTCGATCGCCGCCTCGCAGCGCCCGTTGGTCTGGATGCGCTCGCGGACCTCGCCGTCGGCGTCTTCCGGCCCGCATTCTTCGAGGTCACCGCGCTGCGGCATATTTCCGTACGGCGTCTCGCCGTCCAGGATGCGACTCGCGCCGACGACCCCGGCGAGCCCTACGTCGATTACTCCGCGCGGCGCCTCGACGTTGAGCCCCACACGGAAGCCGAGGAGGAAGATCGCCGCCGCAGCGAAGACCCATGTTGGCCACAGCGGCCGGAGCGGGCGCTCCCGCTTGCGCACCCCGACCCAGACGCTCCGAACAAGCACGTAGCCGAGCACCGGATAGACGAGCGGGACGCTCGCGAAGATCTCGCCGCGGCTGAAGAAGACGAGGGAGACCGAGAACGAGAGCAATACGAGTAGGTCGAGATTGCGCAGCGCCAGAGGTCGGCGCAGGTCCGCGAGCCCGACCAGGAAGACGAGACAGAACGCCACCCAGACATACGGCTTCAGGAGCGTCTTGCCACCGAACGACCCTTCTCCCCCTCGCGCCATCTTCCATGCGACCTGGGGGCCCGTCCACGCCTCCCCGACGGTTCCGGTCATATCCTGGACGACAGCCTGTGCGATCTGTCCGGCCTCGCCGGACCAGGCTTTCACGAGCCAGGTTCTGGTCTCGGCGCGGAAGGTCGCCGTAGTCGTCGGATCTGGTGGGTAGCGCTCGAGCCAGGACGAAACCTTGGGATGAGCGAGCGCGATCTCGATCGCTTCGTCCTCCGTGAGCCGAGCCGTGTCCTGGCCGGACGCAGCCACGGCCGGAGTTGCAAGGATGCCAACGGCCACCACAGCCGCGGCCAAGGCGTGCGTCAGTTTCAGCGGTTGCGAGTCGGCCCGAACGACCAGAGCTTATTGCCGACGAAGTTGATCGGCGTGACGAGCACGATCGCGATCGCCTGAGCGGCAATCTCGGGAAGGCCGATCTCGACGAGCATGTAGAGAACAACGAGATTCGCGACGAGAGCGAGTGTCGAGACCACGAGGAAGCGCATGCCCTGATACGCGATGCTGCCACGGTGCTCCCGAAACGTCCAGAGGCGATTCCAGACGTAGTTGTTCGTCACCGCCACGAGGAAGGAGCCGACCGCAGCCGGGATGTAGTGCACGCCGAGGACGAGCACGAGCAGCGAGAACACCCAGAGATTGACGAGGTACCCCGTGGCGCCGACGAAGCAGAACTTGACGAGCTGCTCCCAGTTTCCGCGACGACCGAGCGCGGCGCGTACGCGCGCGCGCCGAAGCCCTACCCTCACGTCCGCAGCTGAGGTCTCCACAGCTGTCGCAGCGTAGCCAGGCGTGCGGTCACGTCGACCCCCCATTGGGTTAGGAGCCCGCAAAACCCTCAGCTCCGACGAGCGGGACGAACCGGCAGGGCAAGCTCGCGCGCTCGAGTGGCCCCTTCTTCGTGCGCTCGACGAGCACGAGCTGCTGACCCCAGCGGCCTCCTCGTGGCACGACCACCCGGCCGCCCTCGACGAGCTGATCGTAGAGAGCGGGAGGAACGACCGGAGCGGCGGCCGCGACCGCGATTCTGTCGAAGGGCGCCCGCGCCGGGACCCCGAGCGAGCCGTCTCCGACCAGCACCTCGACATCCGCGTATCCCGCCTGCACGAGCGCCGATCGCGCCCGCTCCGCGAGCTCGGGCACCCGTTCGATGGTCACGACCTCCGCCGCCAGCTCGGCGAGCACCGCCGCCTGGTAACCGGAGCCGGTGCCGACGTCGAGCACGCGCTCGTCTCCGGAGAGCTCGAGGAGTTGGCAGATCGTGGCCACGATGAAGGGCTGCGAGATCGTCTGCCCGCTCCCGATGGGGAGTGCGCCGTCCTCGTACGCGAGATGACGGAGTTCTTCCGGGAGGAAGCGGTCGCGCGGCACCCGGGCCATCGCCTCGAGAACTCGCTCGTCGAAGCTTCCTCGGCGGCGAAGCTGATGCTCGACCATCTGCGCGCGCGCTTCGGTTGCGTCGCTCGAGGTCAGGGGCGTCACCTGCCCCGAGCTCATTTGGCGAGTGTCCTCAGGCCTGCGTAGCGAACCGCCTGCTTCCCGCGCATGCGTGCGGCAAGTAGCGGCAGCACCACGGTCACGACGTAACCCACGAGCGGGATCAGCGCGAGCAGGCACACAAGAAGCCCGACCATCGACACGTAGGCGGCGATCCCCATGCGGGTCGCTCCTCGCCGCATCGCTCCGCGGACGACAGCGGCCGCGGAAAGCGCACCGATGAGGCCCGCGGTTCCACCCGCGATCGTCTCAGCGACGTCTCCGATGACGACGAACCCGAAGCCGGCCCCCACAACCGCGCCGACTATGGCTGCGACCCCGGCCCCTACCGCGTTCACACCAAGGAGCCCGGAAAAGATGACGCCGAATCCGAGCCCGAGGCCAAGCGACAGCCCGAGCGTGTACCAGAGGCCCATGCCCGCCCAGTGTAGTGAGGGCGCGAATCCAGGCAGCGGCGGGTGACGTAGTTCCCTAAGACATTTACAGAGGGGAAGTCAGATGGCCAGACGGACAGCAGTCGTCGTGGCGATCCCCGCCGACCGCGGTCGTTCCCTAGCAGCCCTCGAGCTGCGCAATAACCGAGAGCCCGAACTCCGCCGCGCGGGCGCCGTCGACCACGCGGTGGTCGAATGTGATCGCAATCGTCCCCATGCGACGCACGGCTACCTCACCCTCCCGCACGACCGGTCTCGCTGCGATGCGCCCGATGCTGAGGATCGCGACTTCCGGAAAATTGACGATCGGAGTCTGGAAGAGGCCGGCCAGCTTCCCCGCGCTCGTGACCGTGAAGGTCGAGCCTCGCACCTCCTCCGAGGTGAGAGCTCCCGCGCGCGCGCCTTCGGCGAGTCGCCGGATCTCCACGTCGAGCTCCTCGACCGTGCTCGAGTCGGCGCCCCGCACGACGGGAACGACGAGACCCTGCTCCGTTTGGACGGCGACGCCGATGTCGTAGCGGTCGAGGTAGACGATCGCGTCGCCTTCGAGGCGCGCGTTCAGCTCGGGAAACTCAGTCAGCGACTCCGCCACCGCCTTGACCACGGTCGCGAGCAGCCGCTCGATCTCGACGCGCTCGAAGTCGCACTCCTCGACCCACGTGACTGCCGGGACCTCCCGATGCGCGCGAGTCATGTGCTCGGCGATGACGCGCCGGACCCCGCGCAGTGGCTCCCGTCGCCCTTCGGTCGTCTCCTCCCGTCCAGCCGCGGCGCGCACGTCGACCTCTGTGACTCGTCCCCCCGCACCCGTAGCCATCACGGCCGCAAGGTCGACTCCGAGCTCAGCGGCGATCTTCCGCACCAGCGGAGTCGCCTGAACGCGAGCCGAGTCAGAGGTCGGCGTGCCTCGAATCCCTTGTGACACTGTGTCACTTGGGGACTTCGGAGCAGGCTCCTCGATCGCCTCGCCGGGCTCACCGACCACGACCAGCACAGCCCCGACCGGAGCTATCTCCCCCTCGGGCACGAGAATCCGCAGAACGGTGCCGGCATACGGCGACGGAATCTCGACCGTCGCCTTGTCGGTCTGGATCTCCACGAGCGGGTCGTCCTCAGCCACGGCCTGTCCCTCGCTGACAAGCCAGCGAGCAACCTCGCCCTCCGTCAGGCCCTCCCCGAGATCCGGCAGCTTGAACGAGTGCGCCATCGTCCGCGCGATTCTCGTCTATCCGGCTAGATGCTTGATCGGGAACTGACGCGCAGCCGGGGGCGGTCACGACCAAGCCGGGCGACGCACTCACTCGTCGTGCAGGCTGGTAAGCCTGGACGACGAGGGAGGGTGGCGATCCGGCGCTGTGTCGTGGCCGTCATCCGGCCCGCCGTGAGTTCCCGATCAAGCATCTCGGCGAGTGCGCCGGCGCTGAATCAGCATGACCAACGCCGCCAAGGCCGACATCGCGATCAAGAGCGGAGGCGCGAGGAAGCCGACTGCTGTCGAGAAATGCACCCCGGTGCAGGCATCGCCACAGTCGGAAAAGCCGTCCGCGTCTCGGTATCCCGACGAGATCGCAGCGAAATCGAGGATCCACACCGCGACGGCCGCGACGAAGAGGATGATCGCAGCCGTGCCGAGGCGCCCGCGGTCCCAGGCACCCGCCAGCGCCCCGCAGACGAGCAGGAAGAGCGCCCCAAGCGCGAGATAAACGAGCCAGGCATCCCTCACAGCATGCGCTCGCCGCCAGCGTCAAAAGCCTGCACGGGCGCAGACGAGGCGGGCGAGCTCGCGAACACGTCCCGGAACAGGCTGAAGACGATCAC
>JACDCN010000121.1 GCA_013817555.1 Actinomycetota bacterium | reverse complement strand
TCGAGGGACGAGAGCTCGAGGTCGACGAGCTGACGGCGCCCGAGAAGCTCTCCGAGGCGATCCACGACCCGCACCTCGATCTCGCTTTGCTCGACGGCGGAACCGATGTCGCAGGCGCGTTGCGCAGCGCGAACAGGGTCCGCGCTCTTCGACCAGAGGTGCCGATCGTGATCGCGGCCGACACGGGAGGCCGGAGCCCGTCGGGAATTCGGGTCTTCGATCGCTGGAACGAGACCGAAGAGCTGCTCCTCGACGTCGAGCGCCTGCTGGCCGAGCAAGTCGCGAACCCTCCACAAGTCTTGGCCGAATAAGGCTAGGGCCGAATCTCGCCGAAGAAGGGGGAGGATTGCAAGTTCGGCACCTGAACAGTAAGAAGAGAGACAGAGCATCGTGACCACCGAGGCAGGCACCCCCTTCGGATCCGGTTCGGCTCTCTCGCTTCGCGGAGTGCTCGAGTCCACCCGCCCGCGCGTCGATCAGGGAGAGCGGCTCGAGCGGCTGCATGCGTACTTCCTGGAGGGCTGCCCCGAAGCCGTGAAGCCCGCGCTCGACGAGGTCCTCGCGCGCGCTCGACTCGTTCGAGCCGGATGCGGGGATCGGGAGGTGGGCGACGATGTCTCGTCTGTCTTCTACGCCTCCGGTGCCGTCGTCGAGCTCGCGTCGGCCCTCGAGCTCGACGAAGCCGACATTCGCGGCGCCGCAGCGGCCGTTGCAGAAGCGTGCGCCCTCCCCCTATCCGCAGCGCGAATCGTCCTCTTCAGCCAGGCCGCGGGGAATCCCCGGCTCCTCGAGCTTCCTCCGCTCCTCGCGGCAGAGACGCAGCTCAATCTCATGATCGGCTTCGACGTGCTTTCGGAAGTCTCGCTTTGGCGGCGCACCGCCAGTGGGCTCGAGTGCATCCTCACCCTGGGCGGCGACAGCGAGCCGAGTCGCCGAGTCCGTGCTGAGGCCAAGGCCGTCCTCAGGGGCCGCTCGCGCCTGTCGTTGCTCGGCGGCTCGAATCTCCGTTCCACCGCCGTGTTTCGGCTCGGCCAACCGTATGCGGCCGTCGTCGGCCGGCTCGGGTCGGTCCAGCCGGAGATCGCAGACGCCTTCCTCGCCGAGGCCGCCGCATGCTTGAGCCCCGTGGTCGAGCGCGAGCAACTGCTCGAGCACTCGGCCCACCGCGAGCACATGCTCGTCGGGGCATCCGAGCGCCGCCTCATGCGACTCGGATTCGACCTCCACGACGGCCCGATCCAGGACGTGCTCGCGCTCGCCGCCGATGTGCGACTATTGCAACAGCAGGTTTTTCCGTTCGTGCTCGAGGAGTACCGGGTTCAGATGTCTGGTCGCTTCGACGACCTGAACTCCCGCCTCACCGAGCTCGACCGCGAACTGCGCGAGCTTTCCCATTCACTCGAGACGAAGAGCGTCATCAGCCGCCCGCTCGGGGAGATCCTCCACCGCGAGATCGACACGTTCTCGGAACGGGCTGGCGTTGCCGCGACGCTCGAAATCCGGGGAGATCCCGACTCCCTTTCGTCCGCTCAGCGGATCACGGTCTTCCGTGCGATCCAGGAGGCGCTCGCGAACATCCGCGAACACGCCGGCGCAACATCGGTCACGGTGCGGGTGCGAGCGCGCCGTAGCGCGATCGAGGTTCAGATCTCGGACGACGGAATTGGCTTCGAGGTAGAGCGCGCCCTGGCGAAGGCAGCCCAGCGTGGCCGCCTCGGGCTTGTCGGCATCGCGGAACGCGTGAGGATGGTGGGCGGCACGTTCGAGCTCGAGAGCTTCCCCGGAGGGCCCACGACCTTGAAGCTCACGCTCCCGCGCTGGGAACCGCTGTAATCGTGGGAAACCCATGGGTCCCCCCACGGGCGCCCTCCTTTCTGTGCATGCGAGCGAGGTTCGATGCGTGAAGGCTCCCGGCCGGCTAAGCCGGCCTCCGGCCCGACTACTACCGCGCGAACTAAGGTGGACGGTCTTCGACTGCAGGGCGACCGAGTTCCAGCCCGAGCCGACCTCGCCAGTAAGGGGAACCACGCCCACCGATACGGCGCAGCATGAGTTCCCATCCCGGTCGGAGGACGTCCGGCGCGGTGAGTTAGAGGAATATTCGTCGTGTCGCTTGCGACGAGACCTGTTCCAGCAGGGGCGAGCGGCGAATATTCAGCAGAAGGAGCCCATCCCGGGCTACCAGTTCATTATCTCCCTTGAGAAGATGACCCGAACGACCATGGGTTGGGCAGTCGTGTGAGTTCGATATCTACAAGTTCCCGAAGGAGATGAGGATCCTCACGGAAAGCGGGGGAACCGAGTCTCCGGCAAGTGCCCTGCGTCGCGCTCCGCGCTACGTGTTGTGGGTGCTGTTCGTGGTCGTTCCCGCCATGACCCTGTTCTACGTTTCCGCGCACATCGTTCAGGGCGGGACGCAGGTTCCGGACTTCAGCTACGTCTTCTATCCCAGCGCGAAGGCGCTCCTGCAGGGAGACGATTTCTTCCCGACCGGCGCGTTCCATCCTGAGAACGGCTACATCCTCGAGTACGTTTACCCGCCCCTGGCCGCGATCGTCTCGATCCCGTTCACCGTTTTCTCGGTCGACGTGGCGGAGGTCCTGTTTCTCGTACTGCTCGCACTCGCTGTGCCCGCAACACTGCGGTTGCTCGGGGTCCGCGACTGGCGCTGCTACGGCATGGCGTTCCTCTGGGCGCCCGTGCTCCACGCCATCCTCACCGGGAACATTACGATTCTCATCGGGCTCGCCGCTGCGCTCGTGTGGCGCTTCCGCGACAGGCCGCTCGCGGTCGGCGTGAGCCTCGGCGTGTCGCTCGCCGCGAAGCTGTACCTCTGGCCGCTTATGCCGTGGCTTGCCGCGACGCGCCGTCTGCGTGCGGCCGTGTGGTCCTTCGCAACCGGGACAGCGGTTTTTTTCGCGTCCTGGGCTGTGATCGGGTTCCGTGGCTTCTCCGACTACCCGGGCTTGCTCCAGCGCCTGAGCGACGCGCTGGATTCGCGGAGCTACACGCTCTATGCCCTTGGGCTCGACCTCGGACTTCCCTCGAGCCTCGCGCGGCTTCTGTGGATCGGGCTCGCCGTGTCACTTCTCGCCGCCACGGTCGTGGTCGGGCGACGCGGTGACGAGCGTCGCGCGTTCGTGCTCGCGCTCGCGGCCGCCCTCGCGTGCTCTCCGATCGTCTGGCTCCACTACTTCGCGCTGCTCCTGGTCGCGGTCGCGGTCGCGGAGCCGCAGCTGGGACCCGCGTGGTTTCCGTGCGCTCTGATGTCGCTCTTCGTCTCCACCGGAGACTTCAACGGGTCGACGTTCCAGAACGCCGCGGTGCTCGCGACGGCCGCAGTGACCGTAGCACTCGCGCTTCGCCCGACGTCCGTGCTTCGGATGCCTAGGACGGCGTCCGCCGGCACACCACCGTGATCCGCTCATCGCCCGCCTCAACCAGCCCCGCCCCGCCTGCGTTCTTCTCTAACGAACGCGAAGGCGTAACCGTCACTTGGGGCGATCCGAGGCCGCAGGGCACGCCACCGCCGCCGGTCGGGGCCGCGCGGTTTGAAGAATCCGGGCAGGGCTAGGCGGGCGGCGCAGGATCGCGCCTGAACGATGTCCTGCGCCGGATCGCCAGCGAGATCAACGCGCTGGCTGGGCCGGAACGGGAAGCACCACCAGCGGAAACAGTGTCAGCGCTCGCACCTACGCGATCGGAGAACTGGGAGGTTACGCCGCGAGCGGACGAAAATGCGTGTGATCCGGGTCGATGTCGACCACCATGCCTCGGTCCCAGATCACGCGTACGAGGCCTCGCTCGTTGATGTCGTCGACGACGCCGCGATCACCCGCACAGAGGCCGGAGGGGCCGTCGCCATCGGACACGAGCTCGATCCTCGTTCCGACCGAAACGCCCGCTTTGATGCGGGCTGCAAGAAGACGTGCGCCGGTGGGGTCCATGACAGGGTTATCGGTTTCGACCCCGCGAAGCTTGACCCTCTTTCGCAGCAATCTTTGGTCGGAAGGAAAGACTTGGCACCCGACGAAGGTGCATGCGCCGGCGGACTGCTCCGAAATCGACGGCTTAGGACTGGTCCGCCGGCAAATTCGAGTCAGTCGAGTGAGTTACGGCGACCGCCGCGACGAGATGAGAGGTCATGGCTCAGGCACAAACACCGGAGCAGCAGCTCGAGAATCTCCTTCTAACCCGTCGCCGCAGGCTCGAAGAGCAAGTAGCACGGCTCCACGAGACCGTCGCCGATCTCGCGAGACGCGAGCAGCTCCTGCGCGACTCACGCGCATCGGTGGAGCGCGCGCTTCGGGTCGGTACGAGCGATCTCGACCTGCGCGAAGCGGAGCTTGCGAGCACGATCCGCACGGTGACGGATCGGGAGGAGCAGCTTCGCGCCGGTGAGGCCGAGCTCGCGCGTCGGCGCAGCGAGCTCGGCGCCGTGGAGCTGAAGCGCGAGGCGGTCGAGCAGCGCGAGCGAACGCTCGACGAGCGCGAAGCGCAGGTCTCCGAACGTGAGGCCGGGCTCGAGCTGCGTGAGCAGTCACTTTCCGAGGTAGTGGCGCTCGCTTTCGTTCCCGGCATCGCCTACCGGCTCATGGAGATCGAGCCCACCCCGCTCATCGCAGGTGCCGCCTTCGAGCTCGAAGGCGGCGAATACAACATTGCGCGAATCGGCCCGTCGCCACTTCCTGCGGACGACCGGCGCTGCGCCTATCTCGTGGCGTCGTCGGGCGGAAGCTCGTAGACAGGGGGCTGGAGAACAGGGGTGCTCCCCGCTCCCACGACGTCCAGCTGGCGCTCGGCCTGCGCCGTGAGAAACTGCGCGATCGCTACGTCGTCCTCCGTGAACTGTCGGAGGCGCATCTCATACAGCTCCACCAATCCCCAAGGGCGACCGCCGACCTGCAGGGGAAGCATCAGGAGCGCGTTCATGCCGAGCTCGCGGAGGATGAAGGCCTCGGCGGGATCCACGTCGCCGTGCACGAAGGACACCGCGCGCGGCTGGCTCGTACGAAGGGTTTCCGCTGTCAGCGGAAAGTCGGCGATCCGATAGGCGGCGGCGTCGCCGAGCCAGACCTCCCGGAGCGCGTGCTCCGTTGCATCCACGAGGTAGTCCCCTACGACCCGGGAGGCGGAGCATGCCGTAGCCCCCACGACGAAGACGAGTGACTTGCAGAGGCGTCCCGCAAATGCCCTCGACCGTCTCCTCGGCTTCGATCGCCGTGGTAGCAACCACCACATCGGCAAGAACCGATCCTTCGCCTCGACCGCGACGTGCGGAGTCGTTGACGGCGGCCCCGCTCGGCGTTGAGATCGCGGGCGGTCCACTGCGAATGACGTCCCGAAACGACGCGATTCGATCCTTTCCCCCATTTTTTGCCGCGTACAGCGCCTGATCGGCGGCCCGCAAGAGCGCGCTTGACTGGCTCCGTCGAACGGGTAGGTGGAGATTCCTGCGCTAATGCGCAGCGGGAACCCCGCGTCTGTGAGCCCGTCCGCGAGAACGCTGCGGATTCGTCCCCCCAGCGCCTCTGCCGCGTCGGCGCCGGCTCCCGGCAGCATTACGACGAATTCGTCGCCTCCGAGCCGAGCCGGTTCAGCGCCGTCGGGGAGCACCTGTACGAGGACGCGGGCGATCTCGTGCAGGAGCGCGTCGCCGAACTCGTGACCGGCACGGTCGTTGATCTCCTTGAAGTCGTCGCAGTCGATCACGAGAAGGCTTACCGGTAACCGACGTTCCTGCGCGACCGCAAGCTCGTGATCGAGCCGTTCCTCGAGCCCGCGACGATTGAGAATCCCGGTGAGCATGTCCGTCACAGCGGTCTGCCGTTCGCGCCTCAACGAGGTTGCGGTATCGAGCGACGCGGCCACGTGCGCTGCGAGAAGCGCCGCCCCGTCGAGCTGGACGGGATCCACACGCTCTCCTGCACGGCCCCGCGCGACCAGCGCTCCGAGCTCGGCGCCGTTTGCTCGAAGCGGAAGCCAGACCACCGGGCCGGCACCGGACTGGCGCCCTAACGAGCCTTCGAGGTCGAACACCTCGCACACGCCGGTCGGGTCCGCCTGAGCGCGCGTGGCCTCCAGCTCGGCGCTGGTGAGCGGCAACTGTGTGGTTGCATCCCGAGACCAGGAGGCCAGCTCTACGGGCGAGCCGAGCTCGTTCCAGACTACGACCTGACTGACTTCCAGTGGAAGCATTCGGGGCAGCGAAGCAGCTGCGAGCGCGGCGATCTCGTCCGGATCGCGGATGCTTCCAAAATGCACGAAGAGCCGGGCGAGCGCAGGAAGTTCGAGCGCGCCACCTGCGCAGACATCCTCGGCCAGCGGGACGAGAGCGGACGCAAGCGGGCGGATGAGATGCTCCGCGCCGTCCGGGAGGGCACGTTTCGACTCGATGTTGAGCACGCCGACAACGACCCGCCCGACGTGGAGAGGAATGGCGAGCTCGGTCAGGAT
>JACDCN010000005.1 GCA_013817555.1 Actinomycetota bacterium | reverse complement strand
CGTGTTGGACGCCCCCATGGAAGGACTTACGGAAATGGTCGGGCAGTTCGCCGGTTGTGCCTGGTCGGTGCGAATCGACGTGTTCGGCGTCCCGGAGGGAAGGAGATAGAACGCGTAGAGCACCAACGGTGTCGTCCCTTCGTTTCGAAGAACGTGATTGTCGGCCTCGGTCTGGAAAAAGCCCGAGTTGGCGGCGTACTTCTCCCCGGTACACCCTGTCCCGCCCGCGTTGTAGAGCGTGCCTTCGCCCTGCGCGATGGCGACGAAGGTCGCTCTCGGATGTGTGTGCCAACCGGTGCTTCCGCTGGGGTTGATGGTTACCTGCTGAAACGCAGTGTCGCACGAGGTCGGCGTGCCACAGGTCGCCAGCTGTTTCACGGTCTGGACCTGAACCTTGACCCGCCTCGAATAGGACCAGGTCAAAAACTACTGGTCTCCGAAACTACGCCTTCTAAACAGTCGGCGCACAGTCTTCCGTAAGCGACTGGCCGAGCGAAAAGGGACCCGGACCGACTCGCACGGTGCATACCCCGGTGATACCTCGAGCCGGAAAAGGTGCCGATTAGCAGGGGTGTTAGAATCCGCATGGGCCTTACGGATCCACTCGCTATGCGATCCGCGCCTAGTGTGCGCGACGCTTCCAAAGCAACTGGCGCCCGGCGGATTGGCCTCCCGCGCTCCGAGGTGGACGGTCGGGGTTCAATCTTCGTAGTTGTCGTCTCGGAGCGTCTCCTCCGCGAGGTCCGCCCAACGATCCAGATACCGCAGGACTCTTTTGCTCACCTTGCGCTCGAGCCGGACGCTTTCGACCCACGCGATCGATTCGCCGTCGCTCAGCCGCATGTTCAGAAACCCCGCGACCGCCTGCGCGTCTGCGTCCTCGGTGAACGCCCATGCCGTCTGATCGCGCGGAGCGATACGAGGATCGAGAACTACCACGCTGATGCTGGTCACACCTAAGACACTAGGCCCTCATCCCCCGGATGGGTATCCCTCATACGAGGGTCGCGCGCGAGCCCGCTGCCGGTATTACGCGCGAACGACGAGCACGATCGTGGCCACCGACTTCGCGCCTAGCGAGTCGATGACCTCGACCCGGATCTTCCAAGTGCCCGCCTTCTTGGGCGTGCCGACGAAGATTCCCGCGAGGCGGTCGAAGAAGATTCCGCGCGGAAGCGGGCCACGCTTGACCTTTGTCGTCATCGGGCCGATCCCACCGAAGGTCGCGACCTTCCGGCTGAGGAACCGCCCAACCTTTCCGGGCTTCAGAACCGTCCTCGCGATGGCCAGGCGCTCGGCGACGACGATCCTCGCCGCAAAGGTCGCCCGGCGGCTTTCCGCGTCGGTGACCGATACGGTGAATCGATACGTACCCGCCACCTTCGGCCTGCCGCTGATCGTTCCTTCCGTGTCGAGCTCGAGACCCGGCGGCAGTTCGCCGTCGACCGACCAGATATAGATCCCGAAACCGCCCGTCGCGAACAGCCCGCCGTCGAAGGCGATCCCGACCTCGGTTCGCGCGACGCGTGTCTTGAGCGCGCCGGCGCCCGCGAGCACGAGCCGCTCACGCACCTGAATGGTGAGCACCTTCTTGTCGCTGCGACCGTCGGCGATCATCGCCTGCACGGTGAACGAGTACGAGCCGGGGACACCCGGGCTACCGGAGATCACCCCGTCGCTTGCCCCGAGCATGAGCCCGGCCGGCAGCGTCCCCGCGACGATCGACCAGGTCTTCGAGTCCCGGAGGTTGGCGGTCATCGCCGCCATGTACGGAGTTCCGACCGTCGCCGCGCTTACGGACTCGGGGCCGATTGTCAGCTTCGGCAGCGGCGGCGCGACCGGCGCGCCCTGGTTGATAGTGATGACGAACCGCTCTTGACTGGTATCGGTGGTGCCGTTGCAGTGATCGTTGTCGGGCAGCCGCATCTCCACCCAGAATCCGTACGTTCCCGCCTGGGTGGGCGTCCCGGAGAGCGTGCCGTCGGACGCAAGGCTCAGACCCGGAGGCGGCGCGTCGTTGACGATATGCCAGGTGTCTTCACCCGGCTGGCACGGAGGCTCTTCGACTGCACGGAACTTGATCGAGTACGGCACTCCGGTAGTCCCGATCGGGCAGACCAGATCTCCAGCGTTGTCCGGGCAGGGCTCCCAGTCGCGGATGCCTCCGGCGCTCGCGTCGGAGACCACGGCGACCGAAGCCGCGACAGCGAGGACGAGCATGAAAAGGAGGCGCCGAAGACTCACGCGGCTAAGGACGGTAGCAGACGTGTCCGATGGCGCCAGGGGCTTGTTAGGACACTGTCAAGAGAACGATCTCGGCCACACAGACGGGCTTTTCGACACCCTCGCACTCGACACCGGCTTCGATCGTCGCGCGCTCTCCGCCCGAAGCATCCTCGATCGCGAGCACGCGAAAACGACCTCGCACGCGCCCGCCCGACGGCACCGCCGCGGGGAAGCGGACACGGTTGACGCCGTAGTTGACGACCATCCCGTCCGAGCGCGGAAGCACCTCGTAGAGCATCGGGACACAGAGCGAGAGCGTGAGGAACCCGTGGGCGATGGTCGTCCCAAAGGGTCCTCGAGCGGCCCGTTCAGCGTCGAGATGGATCCATTGCGCGTCGTCGGTCGCGGCCGCGAAGCCTTCGATCCGCTCCTGCGAGACGTCGAGCCAGCTCGTCGGCCCGAGCTCGACACCCAGCAGATCCGAGAACGCGCTCATGCCGGCCCCCACCGCAGCGCAGTGGCAGCCCACGTGTACCCAGTGCCGGCCGCCAGCAGCAGGACGAGATCTCCATCCCGGATCTCGCCCTCGCGCACCGCTCGGTCGAGGCCGAGCAGGGGGTCGACGCCGCTCATATGCCCGGTGTCGTCGAGGTACGACACGCGCGCAGGATCGACTCCGAGAGCTTCGACGATGCCGTCGTGCATCGAGCGCTTCATATGGATCCCGCAAACGTACGACACGTCCTCGAGTCTCGCATCCGAGCGCTCGACAGCGCCCCGTGCGGCGGCGACGAAGTTCCGGAGCGAGACGTCGTCGAGCCCGTTTTTCATCGACGCCGGGTCGGCGACATCGAGAAAGTGATGTCGGTTCGCAACGCTCTCCAGGGATGGCGGCTCGACGGAGCCTCCGGCCGGCACCTTCACCTGCAGGGCGAAGGAGCCGTCGGTGATCGCGTGCGAGGCGAGGAGAAGGTTCTCGTCCGCGTCCGCGACGAGCAGTCCGGCAACCGCTCCGTCGCCGAAGTTGAACATGAACCGTGCGCGCTCGTTCCCGTAGTCGAGCAGGTAGGACTCGCGGCAGGCGGCCACGAGGAGCGCGGTCTTCCACTCCGGCTCGGCGACGAGGAGCGCCCGCGCCGCGCGGAGCGCGACCGGCGTCCCCATGGAGACGTTGTCGTACTCGACCGCATAGGCGCCGTTGCACCCGAGGCGGTGAGAAATCCACGGCGCGGCCTGCCATACGGCGTAGTCCTTCCAGGTCGAGCCGTAGTAGAGGACGACGTCGATCGAGGCAGGGTCGAGCTCCTGCTCTTCGATCAGCCGCTCGGCGGCCTTGACGGCGAGGTCGCTCACATGCTCGTCGGCCGCAGCGATGTGCTTGCCGCGGAGCCCGAACTTCTCGACGATGACGTCCTTCGGGATGCCGCTCGCCTCCGCGACCTCGGCGGCCGTCATCCAGCGCTCGGGCAGATACGCCGCGGTCGCGGCGAGGCCGACGGTTCTCACCTTCCGTCCTCGGGGGCGCCGATCGCCCGGCTGATGATCGCGGCCAACTCCGCGAGGACATCGGGGTCGAGCTCGTCCTTCTCCGCCCAGAGGATCCAGCGCATGCCGACGAGCTCGCCGATCCCCATCAGCGCCCACGCCAGCACCTCGGGATTCCCGCTTGCGATCTCACCATCCGCCATGGCCTGCCTCAGGCCCGCGACGTAGCCCTCCGTGAGCCGGTCGTAGTGGCGGTGAAGCATCTCTGGCGACACGAACTCGGCCTGGCGGATGATTCGATACAGGGCCGGGTGCTCCGCGGTGAAGCGGAAGAAGGCGGTGAAGCCGAGGAGCTCGCGCTCTGGCCTCGTTCCTCCCTGCGACGAGGCCTCGGTCATCGCCTGGCGGACGCGATGGTTTAGGTCGAGCACGAGCTCGTCGAAGATTTTCTTCTTGCTCGAGAAGTAGAGGTAGAACGTCCCCTGCCCCACTCCGGCGGCTTCGGTGATCTTCACGATCGATGCATCGTGATAGCCGAGCTCCGCGAAAACGTTCTCGGCTGCCTCGAGGAGCCGGCGTCGCGTGCGGGCGCCGCGCGACGACAGGGGGCGGCCGGCGACGCTGGTTACCGGGACTTCGGTCATCTGACTGCTTCCTCGGCGATACCGGCCCGCAAGACGTCCTTCAGCACCTTGTTCATGGCGGAGCGCGGGAGCTCGTCGACGAAGCGGACTTCTTTCGGAACCTTGAAGCGCGCCAGCCGTGCGCGGCACCACTCCAGCAGCTCCTCCTCACTCGCCTCAGCGCCCGCCCGCAGCCCGACGAAGGCAAGACAGACCTCACCCCAGCGCTCGTCGGGGACACCGACCACCGCAGCCTCGGCGACCGCGGGATGGCCGTGCAGGACGTCCTCGATCTCCGCCGGGTAGATGTTCTCGCCGCCGGAGATGACCAGGTCCTTGAGTCGACCCGCGATGCGGTAGTAGCCCTCGTCGTCGCGCTCGGCAAGATCTCCGGTGAGCAGCCAGCCGTCCGCGAATGCGGCCGCCGTCGCCTCGGGGTTCCGCCAGTAGCCGGCGAAGACGTTCGGGCCCTTGACGACGAGCTCGCCCGTGCCTGGCCCATCGAGCAGCGAACCCGTCTCCGGATCGCGCAGAGCGACGTCGACATGCGGGTACGGCTTGCCCGAAGAGCCGAGCTTGCGGGCCGCGTCCTCGGGTGGCAGGCAGAGAACGTTTGGAGCCGCTTCGGTCAGCCCGTAGCCCTGGACGATGCCGATTCCCCGGTCATGCCATCTCTGCAGGAGGCTCTCGGGCATGGGAGCGCCTCCGACCACGGCGAGCCGGAGGCTGGAGAGGTCGGTCTCGGCGAACGCCGGCTGCTCGGCTATGAAGAGGTAGGTCGCGGGAACGCCCATCATCGTCGTGATGCGCTTCTCCTCGATCAGCCGGAGCGCCCGATCTGGCTCGAACGAGGGCTCGAGGACGACGGTCGCGCCCTTCCACCAGGCGAGGAGCGGCTGCACGTTCCACCCTCCCGAGTGGAACTGCGGAAGCACTTGGAGAACGACGTCGTCGTCGGCGATCGCACTCGTGCGGTCGAAGCAGAGGTTCGCCCAGAAGCAGTTCGCGTGCGTGAGCACTGCTCCTTTCGGCTTCCCCGTGGTGCCCGACGTGTACGAGAGGAGGAGCGAGTCGTCGTCTCGGACCTCGGTTTCCGGAGGGACGCCGTCCGCGTCGAGCTCGGGGAAGCTCGAGCGCGGGATCGGCCCGCCGGCTTCCGCAGCGAGATCGGCGTACTCGTCCGAGACCGCGAGCAGCGCTGACTCGGCGTCGTCGAGCTGGTAGCGGATCTCGGCCGGGGCCAGGCGCCAGTTCAACGGCTGGAGTGCGGCGCCGAGTCGGGCGCAGGCAAACAGAAGAGCAACATGGTCAGGTGAGTTCGCGGTCAACGTGGCGATGCGGTCGCCGCGGACGACACCGCGGGCTGTCAGTGCGACGGCCATCCGCGCGGAGCGCTGGGCCAGCTTCCCGTATGTGGTGCGCTCGTCTGCGAAGTCGATGGCCACCCGACTGGGCGTGTTTCGGGCCCGGTCCGACAGCCAGCGCCCGATCGTGTGCACGCCGCTCATTCCAAGAACTCCCCAAGAACACGAACGAACCGGTCCGGCTCTTCCCAGAACAGCAGATGGCCACAGCCGGGAAAGAGCTCGAGCCGAGCGTCCGGGATTCGCTCAACGAGGAAATCGGCGTTTTTCGGGTCGACGACGACGTCTGCGGTTCCCTGGACGACGAGCGTCGGGATCCTGAGCTCCGGAAGGCGGTCCCACGCGTCGAAGGTCATTCCGGCCGCTGCCTGCGATAGCCACGCCGATAGCGGCTGATCCGTCGCCAGGCGGTGGGCGAGGATCCGCTCGACGATGCCGTTCGCAGGATCAGGCGCAAGCGCGTTCTCGACGAACTTGCGCATCGCGACCTCTCGCGCGAGCGTCGGCGCCCGGGCGATCAAGCGGACGGTCTTTCCGGGCATCGGTGCCGCATATCGGCCGCCTGGAGTCGCGCAGACGAGGACGAGCTTCTCCACCCGCTCGGGCGCCGTGAGCGCGAGCTCCTGCGCGACCATCCCGCCGAGGCTCGTGCCGACGACGTGCGCTCTGTCGACTCCGGACTCGTCGAGCACACCGAGAACATCGCCGGCCATCTCGGCCGCGGTGTACGCGCCGGGAGGCGCGTCGCTCTCCCCGATTCCGCGGTTGTCGAGGAGGACGATCTCGTAGCGCTCGGCGAGGGCGTCAGCGACGGGCTCCCAGCCCCACCGCGCGTAACCCAGGCCCTGGACGAGGACGAGCGGGAAGCCTTCGCCGCGGCGTTCCCAGGCGATCTTGACGCTCACGACGCCGATTCCTTCGCGGCCCGCCGGTAGACAAGCGACCGCAGACGGGCAGGGAAGCTCGAGATCCCGCCAGGGGCGAAGAAGACGATGGCGACGAAGAGCGCGCCGAGCAGGAAGAGCGGTTCCGAGAGAGGGACCCTGAGCACGTCGGGAAGGTCCTGAATGCGCTCCTCGCCGGCAAGGTTTCGGAGGCGATTGTCAAGAAGCGTGTACGCGAAACCGCCGACTAGCGCGCCGAAGCGGGTCCCCGTGCCGCCGAGGACGACCATCACGAGCAGTGTGAGCGTGAAGGTCGCGGTCGTCACCTCCGGCGTCACGCCGATCAAGAGCAGCCAGAGGAAGCCGCCCCAGGCCGCAAGGAACGAGGCGAGGACGAAGGCGAGCAGCTTGTACGGATATGGCCGCAGGCCGATCACCTCCACTCGTCGCTCGTTGTCCCGGATCGCACGCCAGACGTGGCCGGCCGACGATCCGATCGCAGCGCGCGCGATCAGGAAGACTGCGACCGCATAGCCGAGCGCAAGCCAGTACAGGTACTTCGTGTTGACGATCCCGACGACGAAGTCGGGAAGTGGATCGAAGTTCAGGATGATGCCCTCGTCGCCTCCGGTGAGTCCGCCCGGGTTCGTCTGGACGATCACGTTTCCCGCCTGGGCGAAGGCGAGGGTCACCATCGCGAACGCGATTCCCGTCACCCTGAGGCTCACAGCGCCGAGCACGAGCGGGAGGGCGATCGCCACCACCGCGAGAAGCGCAAGCGCTGCCGGCAGGCTCCACTCCCACTCAGTGACGGCGATCGCCGGCAAATAGACCCCGAGGGCGAAGTACAGCGCGTGCCCGAACGAGAGGAGCCCCGTGTACCCGAAGAGCAGGTCGTAAGAGAGCGCGACACCCGCGAACACGAGGCAGAGCGCGAGGAGGTTGAGGGTACCGGGTGAGTCGAGCGGACCGCCGAAAAGCACCGGGATGTCGACGGAGAGGAACGGCAAGACGATGAGCAGGGCGAGCAACAGCACCGGGACGACCGCACGGCGGGGAGTCATCATCAGTGCGCCACCTTCGGGGCGAGGCCCTCGGGGCGGAGCAACAGGACGCCCGCGAGCAGGAACATGACAGCGACGTCTCCCGCGCCGCTCCAGTCGAGCCAGTCCGCGGCGTAGTAGTTCGCGTACTGCTGCACGAGCCCGACGGCGACCGCGGCGACCGCCGATCCGCCGATCGAGCCGAAGCCGCCGATGACGACGACGATGAAGGCGAAGATGAGGAGCGAGGTGCCGCGCCCGGGGTCGACGGTGCTGAAGTAGATGCCCGAGAGGACTCCGGCCAGCGCAGCCAGGGCGCCTCCGACGGCGAACACAAATGTGAACGTCTTGCGCACGTCGATCCCGAGCGCGGTCACCATCGACCGGTTCTCGACGCCGGCGCGGATGATCAGGCCGATGCGCGTGAAGCGGAGGAACGCCGTCAGGCCGGCGAGCACGACGACGGCGACTGCAATCTCGACGAACCGGTCGTTGGGGATACGCGCGCCGAGGATGGTCGTCGTGTCGATCATCCAGGACGGAAGCGAGATCTCCTCGCCGGGTCGATCCGGGAACAGCTTCGGATCCGCGCCCCAGATTCCGAAGACGAGGGCGCCGAGCGCGAGCGCGAGTCCCACCGTGACGAGGACTTGCTCGATCGGACGTCTGTACAGAGGGCGGATGAAGACGAGCTCGATCAGCGCACCCAGAACGGCGCCGAAGACGAGCCCGAACGCGGTCGCGAGGATCAGCTCGGCCTCGGCCGAGGCCTCCACATGCGTCGTGATCCACCAGGCCGCGTACGCGCCGAAGGTGATGAAGGCGCCATGGGCGAAGTTGAGAACTCCCATCAGCCCGTAAATCAGCGACAGGCCGGACGCGATGAGGAAATAGAGCGCGCCGAGCCCGAGTCCGGTGATCGTCAAGAGGACGAGGGTGCTCAATGCCCGGCCCCGCCCACGCCGAGCAACTCCCTCACGCGCTCGGGATTCGAGAGGAGCTCGCCTGCCGCGCCTTCGTAGACGACGCGTCCGCCGTCGAGGACGACGGCATGTTCGGCCACCCGCTTGGCGACGCCGAGGTTCTGCTCGACCAGCAAGATCGTCGACAGCTCGGCCGCGCGCTCGAGCGCCACCGCGACCTCCGTGACGAGAAGAGGCGCGAGCCCCTTCGTCGGCTCGTCGATCAGCAGCAAATCATTGTCGTTCAGGAGCGCTCGCGCGATCGCGACCATCTGCTGCTGTCCGCCCGAGAGCGTTCCCGCACGCTGCCGGCCACGCTCCCTGAGCTCGGGGAACAAGTCGTAGACCAGGTCGTAGCGACCGTTCCCACCGCGCTCCGACAGGCGCAGGTTCTCCTCGACAGTCAGTCCAGCGAAGACGTCGCGGTCCTCGGGCACGTAGCCGATCCCGCGTCGGACGATCGCGTGCGTCGGGAGCCTCGTCACATTCTCGCCCTGCACCTCGACCGAGCCGCGAGAACGCGGCACGAGCCCCATCAGCGCCCGGAGAGTGGTCGTCTTCCCTACGCCGTTCCGTCCCAGGAGAGCGGTCACCCCGCCTTTCGCCACCGAGAACGACACGCCCTGGAGCACGTGCGACTCGCCGAGATAGACATGCAGGTCGTTGACGTCGAGCGCCGTGGCAGTGCTCACAGCGGCTCTCCCAGATACGCGGTCTGAACCGTCTCGTTGGCCATGACCGCGGCCGGCTCGTCGAATGCGAGCAGCGCGCCGTGGTGCATCACGGCGATCCGCTGGGCGAGCCCGAGCACGACCTCCATGCGATGCTCGACGAGGAGCACCGTTTTTCCCTCCTCCTGGTGCACGGAGCGGATCAGCTCAACGAGACCGTCGACGTCCTCGTGCGAGATGCCCGCCATGGGCTCGTCGAGCAGGATCACGCGGGACTCGCCTGCGAGCACCATCGCGAGCTCGAGCTTGCGCTTGTCGCCGTGGGCAAGGAGCCCAGCGGGCCAGAAGGCCCGCTCGGCGAGGCCTACCCGCTCGAGCGCCCAGTCCGCACGGTCGAGCGCCGGCCGAAAACGCGCTGCCCGCCGCCAAAGCTTGAGCGTCCCGCCGAGCGCCGACTCCGCCGCGAGGCGGACGTTCTCGCGCACGGGCAAGAGCGGGAAGACACTCGAGGTCTGGAACGTGCGCCCGAGGCCCGCTCGCGTACGGGCGAACGGCGCATCAGCCGTGACGTCACGGCCGTCGATTTCGACCGTGCCCGCAGTCGGGCGCATCAGACCCGAAAGCAGGTTGAAGAGTGTCGTCTTTCCCGCGCCGTTTGGGCCGATGATGCCGACCAGCTCGCCGTCCCGGACCTCGAGCGAGACATCGGCGACGATCCTGGCGCCGCCGATGTCGAGCCCGAGGCTTCGGGTTGCGAGGATGGGCGTGGCGAGGGTGGGGGTCGGAGTCGCCACGGCAACCCTTTCTCTGCGCTGTCCGCTACCTCGCGGGCGGCGCCGTGTGCTTCGCCCTCAGGCGAACGGTGGTGGTGGCCGTGAACTTGCCGCCGCTCCCGCGGAGCTGAACGAGAAACATCGGCTGCAGCATCGCGTGGTCGGAGGCACGTATCTCCTGCTGGCCCTTCGGCCCCGTGAAGCTCCACCCTTCGAGCGCGGCGACCATCTTGTCCACGTCGGTCGTCGACGCCTTCAGCGCCCGGACCATCATCTGCGCCGCGACGAAGCCGTCGGGATGGAACAGGTCCGGAACTTGGCCTCGCCGCTTCATCTTCGCCACGAGCCAGTCGTTGACCTTGTTCTTCGGTGCGGCCGCGTTGTAGTGGTTCAGGAACTTGATCTTCCCGGTCGCCGGGCCGTAGAAGGGCCACGTAGCCCGCTCGGCGAGACCGGTGACGATCGTGTCGACCGAGTCGAAGACGCCCTGCTGGTCGAGGGCGTTCCACATCGCCTGCGTGGTCGACCCAGCCCAGGCGACGTAGACGAGGTCTGGTTTCTTCTGCTGCAGCTGCCGCGCGTATGGGGTGAAGTCCTGCGCGGAGCCCGGCACGAGCACGCTGTCCACCTTCTGGCCGGAGAGATCGCCGAAAACTCTCCGAACGGCGGCGACGGAAGCCTGGCCGAAGGCGATGTCCTGGACGAAGACGACGACGTTCTTGCCGATGGCGCCCTTCAGGAACGCCGTCGAGGCCTTGACGTCCTGGTACACCTGGCGGCCCGAGCGGAACGTGTACTTGTTGATCCCGGTGACCGCGTCGGTCGCCGCCGGGCCCGAGATGAAGAGGATCTTGTTCTGCTCGGCGAGAGGGGCGACCGAAAGCGCTGCGCCCGAGGAAACGCTTCCGGCGAGGATCTTGTACCCCTTACCGATCAGATCCTTGGCGCCCGAAACCGCCTTCGCCGGGTCTGTCGCGTCGTCGACGACCGTGAACTCGATCTCGTGCCCGGCGACCTTGTTCGTGCCGCCGGTCGCGTAGTTCAGGCCGAAACGGAGACCGGAGAGGTACTCGGCGCCGTATGCCGCAAACGGCCCTGTGCGCGAGTAGACGATCCCTACCTGGATCTTGTGATTCGCCGATGTCTCCGTCCGCGCCTGCGCGCCGGCCGCGAGAGCAGCGAGAAGGACGAAGGCGGCTCCGAGAACCGCGACGACCTTCATCCGTGTTGCGTGCATCTGGAGCGTCCTCCTCAGTTGGAGTAGATCTCTTAACCTGAGACCTGATTCAGGTAACAGAAACTACTCCTCCCGAGAGAGTGCTGTCAAGCCCGCCCCTAGTCGCTCGAGCGCCTCGTCTCTCCCCAAGAGCTCGAGAGTCTCGTACAGGCCGGGCGATACCCGGGAGCCCGTCACCGCCACGCGAATCGGGGGATACACCGCGCGCGGCTTCTCGCCGAGCTCATCGCAGAGGTGCTTCAGCGACGTCTCGATCGCCTCCACGGACCAGGGCTCCGTGTCCCGAAGCGCCTCGGCAGCGGCGGCGAGAATGCGCGCGTCCAGAAGGCTCGCGTCTGGCTTGACGTCGTGAAAGAGAAACCCTGCGAAGCCGGCGAACTCCCCAAGGCGGCCGATCTTCTCCTGCACAAGCGGCGCGGCGGCACGAATGCGCTCCTCGGGCCAGTCGCTGCCCTGTTCCCGGAGGTAGGAGACGAGCCGATCTGCGTACGCGTCCGGTGCGAACTCGCGCAGGTAGACCCCGTTCATCCAGTCGAGCTTGGCGTAGTCGAACGTCGCCGGATTCGAGCCCACGCGCTCGAGCGAGAAGCGCTCGACGAGCTCGTCCCGGCTCATGATGGTCGTCTCGCCGTCCGGCGCCCAGCCGAGGAGAGCAAGGAAGTTCATCAGCGCTTCGGGTACATATCCCGCGGAGCGGAACTCGTCCACCGAGATCGCGCCGTGGCGCTTCGAGAGCTTGCGTCCGTCCTCACCGAACACGCTCGGAACGTGGGCGTAGACGGGCGGCTCGGCACCCAGCGCACGCAGCACGTGGAGCTGCTTCGGCGTGTTCGAGACGTGATCGTCGCCGCGGATGACGTGCGTGATCTCGTCGAGCCAGTCGTCGAGCGGCGAGGCGAAGTTGTAGGTCGGGCGGCCATCCGAGCGAACGAGCACGAGATCCTCGAGCTGCTTGTTCGGGAACTCGATGCGGCCCTTGATTGCGTCGTCCCAACCTGTCGAGCCGTCGTCGGGCATGCGGATGCGGATCGCGCCCTCGTCTTCGTACGCCGTTCCTTCGGCGACAAGCCGGCGAGCTTCCTCCTGCGCGCGGTCGAGACGGTCGAGCTGGAACGTCGTCTCGGCATCCCAGTCGACTCCGAGCCAGAGGAGCGAGCGCTCGATCTGCGTCACCGACTCCGCGACCTCGCGGCTCGTGTCGGTGTTCTCGATCCGGAGCAGACACTCTCCCCCGCTCTCGCGCGCGAACAGCCAGTTGAAGAGGAACGTGCGCACTCCCCCGATGTGGAGGAAACCCGTGGGAGAAGGTGCCATGCGAACGCGGACGCTCATGCGCGCACTAGCGTAGCCCCGTGCTCTTCGGCGCCCATGTGTCAGCGGCAGGCGGGATCTCGAACGCGATCGACCGGATCGAGGCGATCGGCGGCAATGCGGTGCAGGTCTTCACGCAGAGCCCGCGCATGTGGAAGCCGACCCAGCACGCGCCGGAGGAGCTCGAGCGCTTCCGGGTGCGGCGGCGTGAAGCGCGCGTCCGGCACGTCTCGTGTCACGCCCTCTATCTCGTGAACCTCGCGAGCCGAGACCGGGAGATTCGCTCGAAGTCGTTCGATGCGCTGCAGGCGACGATGGAGACGGCGCGAGAGATCGGCGCCGACGCAGTCGTATTCCACGTCGGCTCGCATCTCGGCTACGGCTTCGACGATGCGGTGAAAGTCGTGGCCCCCGCGCTGCGTGCGCTCCTCGAGCTGACGACGGACGAGCTCTGGCTCTGCGTCGAGAACGCTGCCGGCGCGGGCGGCACGATCGGCCGCTCGGTCGCAGAGCTCGCGGTTCTCTGCGATTCGCTCGACGGCCACCCGCGGCTAGGCGTCTGCCTCGACTCCTGCCACTGGTGGGCGTCCGGAATCGACGTCACCGACGCGGAGACGCTCGACCAGGCACTGAAGGAGCTGGAAACGGGACTTGGGCTGGAACGCCTTCGCGTCCTCCACATCAATGACTCGAAGACACCGCTCGGCTCGAATCGCGACCGCCACGATGTCGTTGCCCGTGGCCTCCTCGGGAACGGGCTCGCGACGTTCCTCGGCCACCCGGCCTTCCGCGAGCTTCCGGCAGTGCTCGAGACGTGGCCCGAGGACGGTCTCAGCCCCGCGGACATGAACCTCCTCCGCACGCTGCACCGCCGGGGACGACGGAGAAAGCGCCCTAGCTGATGCCGTTGATGCGGGCAAAGATGCGGAAGCTCGCGCGTTCGCGCGGGAGCTCGTAGAACTCGGGGTTCCGGCACCCGAGATCGTCCTCGCGGCCGCTGTAGGTGGAGATCACTTCGGTCTCGCACATGGGAAGCGGCGCGCGCCGGGCGCGGACGGCGCCGAAGCCCCCGCGCTCGCTCTCCGCAGCCTCCAGGAGCGAGAGATCGATCTCCACGTCGAAGACTTTCTGCAGGCACCCCATGTACGTGCGGCCCCACGCCTCGTACGCGTAGACGAACGGGCACGCCATCCGCAGGCAGGCGCCGGGATAGACGACCTTCTCGCAGTGGACGTCGCAGTGGCGGCATTCGACCTCGTCCTGGGCCCGGAGAGGAAGTCCGACCTCCGCTGCAGTCTCACTCATGACCGGATTGTGTTCCTCTGGTGGCTCCCGCCGCAAGTCTTGACAAACGGCGAGTTTTCAGGCAATGGGCGCGATCGGAGCAAGAGAGTCGGCGGGCGTCGAACCGGCGGGCTTCGAGGATCGCCTCGCTAGGGTCTAGCGTCCGTGATCCGCCGAATCCTGTTCGCAACTCTTTCGGTCGCGCCCATCGCGGTCGCGCTCCACTATCTCGCGGACCTCCCGCAGACCGTGGAATTCGTTATCTCCGCGCTCGCGCTCATTCCCCTCGCCTGGCTCATCGGTGAAGCGACCGAGCACGCGGCCGAGCACACCGGCCCCGGCATCGGAGGATTTCTCAACGCCACGTTCGGAAACGCGCCGGAGCTGATCATCGCGCTCATCGCCGTGCACGAAGGGCTGACGGAGGTCGTGCGAGGATCGCTCACGGGAAGCGTCGTCTCGAACCTGCTGCTGGTGCTCGGAGCGGCTCTGGTCGCGGGCGGGCGGGGTGAGCTCGACCGCTTCTCGAGCTTCCTCTCGTTCGGGCTGCTGGGCTTCGCGACCGTCATGTTTCTCATCCCCGCTATCCCGAGCTGGGACGGGAATCCCGACCGCGATTCGCTGGCTGCCCTCTCCGTGCCGGTGTCGATCGTCCTTTTGGTCGGCTACCTCGCTGTCACGTGGTTCTCGCTGCGGCGGCACAGCGCCCGCCATGTCGCCAGTGACGACGAGATCGAGGCGTGGTCGTTCCGAACCGCGCTCATCGCGCTCGCTCTCGCGACCGTGGCGACTGCGTTCGTCGCGGAGATCCTCGTCGGCTCGCTCGAGGTCTTCTCGGAGAAAGCGGGCCTCAGCGAGTTCTTCGTCGCGGCGGTGATCGTCGCGATCGTCGGAAACGCGGCCGAGCACGGCGGGGCCGTCGTCGTCGCCTTCCGCGGGAAGATCGCGCTCGCCGGCGAGATCGCGCTCTCGTCCGCGGCTCAGGTCGCCGTCTTTCTGATCCCTGCGGTCGCGCTTCTCTCGTGGCTCATCGAGCCGCTCGCTCTCAGCTTCCGCCCCGTCGAGATCGCGGCTCTCGCCGGCGCCGTCGCGTTCACGACCGCCGTCCTCTTCACCGGGCATTCGAGCCGACTGCGCGGAGTGCTTCTGCTGGTCGCCTACGTTGTCGTCGTCGTCGCGTTCCTGCTCACCGGCGACCGGTAGCGCCGGCTCGTCCCCGAACTCGAACTCGTAAGGAAGCTCTGAGGTCTCGATTCAGCACCGCACGGTTGGGGTATGGATGAGCGCGTGAGAATCCTCACCGTCATCGCTGCCTGCGCATGCATGCTCGGCGTCTACGCCGGCTCGGCGCAGGGCGCCTCCGGTGTGCAGTACGGGATCCAAGACGACGCGTGGCTCGAGTTCGGTCCCGGCAAGCTCTCCGACCGCGTCGCCAAGCTCGATCGACTCGGCATCGACGTCGTGCGGGTCACGCTCAACTGGCACCGCGCCGAACCGAGCGAGGGCGGTTACAGCTGGGCGCGGGCCGACCGTCTGTTGAGCGCGCTTCGCGCTCGTGGGCTCGAGCCCGTCGTCACTCTCTGGGGGACTCCCGGCTGGGCGAACGGTGGCGCCTCGCCCAACGTCGCCCCGCTTCGAGGAGAGGACTTCCAGCGTTTCGCCCAGGCCGCGGCGCAGCGCTATCCGTTCGTCTCGAAGTGGATCATGTGGAACGAGCCCAACAAGCCGATCTGGCTCAAGCCGGCCTCGGCGAAGACATACGTGTCGCAGATCCTCAACCCGGGCTACCTTGCCATCAAGGCCGTCAACCCGCGGGCACGGGTAGCGGGCGGGGTCACGGGCCCGCGCGCCGGAAAGGGCGGGGTCTCGCCAGTCGACTTCATCCGCGCGATGGACGGCGCGGGCGCGCGACTCGACGTCTATGCGCACCATCCGTACCCGGTCTTTCCCGGAGACACACCCTTCGAGGGCGGGTGCGTCTGCGAGACGCTGACGATGGCCTCGCTCGAGCGGCTGCTGCTCTTCGTTGGCCGAGCTTTCCCCAGCGCCAGGATCTGGCTGACGGAGTACGCGTACCAGACGAATCCGCCGGACGTTTTCGGCGTGTCCCCGAACGACCAGGCGCGTTTCGTCGGCGAGGCAGCGCGGCGCGTGTATCTGGCTCCGAAGGTCGACATGCTGATCCATTACCTCTACCGTGACGAGCCGGAGATCAGTCGCTTCCAGAGCGGGCTGGAGACGGTTCAGGGTGTGGCGAAGCCCGCGCTCGCCGCGACGATGCTCCCGCTCGCACAGATCGCGAGACGCGGGATAAAAACGAGCGTATGGGGCCAGGTGCGCCCGGGTGACGGTCCGCAGCGGTATGTGTTGCAGCGATTGAGCGGCGGGCGCTGGGTCGGCGTCGGCGGGGCCGTGTTGACGGATCGGCGTGGGTATCTGCAGCGCACGGTCAGCGCTCCGAAGGGCGCCAGGGTGCGACTGTGGTACCCGGTGTTGCGGCTGGCGAGCCCGACGCTCGTCGTCCGCTAGCCCGTCGCGACTCGTGCGTCGATCCCTAGGGCTCGGGGGATCAGCTCGGCGGCGCGTTCGATGTCCTCGTCGGTGATCTCCAGATGGGTTACGGCTCGAATGACGGTGGGAAGGATGGTGGCCGAGAGGCCCACGCCGACGTCGCGCAACGCGGAGAGGGCGGCTGCGCGGTCGAGACCTAGCGGCGCGAGATCGACTTGGACGAAGTTGGTCTCGACGCGATCGAGATCGATTGCCATCCCCGCGTCTGCGAGCGTCTCCGCGAGTCGCCGCGCACGCGCGTGGTCGTCGGCCAGCCGGTCGACATTGTGATCGAGCGCGTAGACGCCGGCTGCTGCGACGATCCCGGCCTGGCGCATCGCGCCGCCGAAGAGGTGCTTCTCGCGCCACGCGCGCTCGATCAGGTCCTCTGAACCGGCGAGCAGAGCGCCGAGCGGACAGCCGAGCCCTTTCGAGAGACAGAGCGTGACCGTGTCGAAGCGCGACGCGAAGGTTGCGGGGCCGACGCCGAGTGCGACGGCCGCGTTCAGAAGGCGCGCGCCGTCGAGGTGAACAGCCAACTCGAGCTCGCGGGCGGTCGCGACGACGTCCTCCAGCTCGTGGAGCGGCCACACCCTCCCGCCCGCGTTGTTATGGGTGTTCTCTAGCGAGAGGACGGTCGCGCGCTGATCGGCGATCTTCGTGCTTGGCGTGGCGGCGTCGCGGATCTGCCCAGGCGCGATGCGCCCGCCAACCCCGGTCAGACCGTGAGTTATCAGACCCGCGTGAGCAGCAGCGCCGCCGTACTCGTAGACGAGGACGTGCGAGGTCTCCTCGGCCAGGAGCACATCTCCGGGCCGGCTGTGGAGCTTCAGGGCGATCTGGTTCGCCATCGTCGCCGTGGGTACGAAGACGGCGGCCTCGTGGCCGAGCAGCTCCGCGACCCTCCGTTGAAGCTCGCTTACGGTGGGGTCCTCGCGCTTCTGCTCGTCGCCGACCGCGGCTTCCGCGATCGCGCGTCGCATTCCGAGCGTGGGCTGGGTGACGGTGTCGGAGCGGAGATCGAGCATGCTCGAGCGGAGACGCTACCGTCCGGGCATGGACCTCGCGCTCCTCGACCGCACCCTTTCCGAGCGCGGTGAGCCCAGCTACCGGGCGCGGCAGGTCTGGGAGTGGACAGCTCGTGGCTCGGCCTCCTACGGCGAGATGACGACGCTCGCGAAACCCCTCCGTACCGTCCTCGCTGAGGAGGTGCCGTTCTCGACGCTCGAGGTCGTCACCGAGCGCGAAGCGCGCGACGGGACGCTCAAGGTGCTCTTCCGCACGCACGACGGGCACCCGGTGGAAGCGGTGCTGATGTGCTACCGCGACGGTCGCCGCTCGCTCTGCCTCTCCTCGCAATCCGGCTGCCCGTTGACCTGCACGTTCTGCGCCACGGGAACGATGCGCTTCGGCCGCAACCTGAACGCGTCCGAGATCCTCGACCAGGCGCTGCACTTCCGGCGCATCGCGCCCGTCAACCACGCCGTCTACATGGGCATGGGCGAGCCGTTCTTGAACTACGCGGACGTGATCGAGTCCGCGCGCCGGCTCCCGGATCTCGGGATCACGCCCCGGCGGACGACGATCTCGACGGTCGGCTGGATGCCGGGCCTGAGCCGGTTCGTCGACGAGGTCGACGAGCCGATCCGGCTCGCGCTGTCGATCCACGCGGCCGACCCCGAGTTGCGTTCGGAGCTCATGCCCGTCAACGACCGCTATCCGCTGGGCGACGTCGTTACCGAGTGCCGTCGCTACTTCGAGCTCAGGCGTCGCAAGGTGTTCGTCGAATACGTCATGCTCGCGGGCGTAAACGACTCACCGGCCGCGGCACGCGCACTCGCGGCCCTGCTCGACTCGAGGACGTTCAAGGTCAATCTCATCCCGTACAACCCGACCGGGACCTTCGAAGGATCGTCGCGCCAGACGATCGAGGGATTCAAGCGTGAGCTCGATCGCGCCCGCATCCCTGCGACCGTGCGACTCACCCGCGGACGCGACATCGAGGCTGCTTGCGGCCAGTTGGCGTCGGTGCGGTAGTGGAGCGTGACAGGAGTCGGTGGCGTCTTCTTTCGCGCGAAGGATCCGGCGTCGCTCGTGGCGTGGTACGAGGAGCACCTCGGCGTACCCGTGAACGAGGGCTACGTTGTCTTCCCGGAGAGTCACGACACGCACTGGGTTCCGTTCTCCGACGACACGGACTACTGGCCGGCCGAGAAGCAGTCGATGATCAACTTCACCGTCCGGGACTTGGGCGCGATACTCGCGCAACTCCGCGCTTCCGGCGTCGAGGTTGACGACAAGATCGAGGATCACGAGTTGGGCCGCTTCGGGTGGGCGACAGATCCCGAAGGCAATCGCTTCGAGCTGTGGCAGCCACTCGAGCGTTAGCCCGAAGCTCGGCTGGCGCTCAACCTGTGACAATTCAGCGCCAATTTCTCCAGATGGACACGTCCAGGGTCAGACCCTGGACGTGTCTCTTTCGGCCTACGGGGCGGCAGTTCAACCGACGAGCGCGGGATGCGCGTCGAAGAGGTAGCGCACGACCGGCTGCTTCGCCGCCCGCACCTCGTCGAGCCGTCTGACCGGTCTCGAGCGGGGCGCGTCTTTCAGGAGCTCCGGAGATTTCGCGGCCTCCTCGGCTATCGTGCGCATCGCGTCGACGAAGTCGTCCAGGCGCTCTTTCGGCTCGGTCTCGGTGGGCTCGATCATCAGCGCCTCGGGGACGACGAGCGGGAAGTAGATCGTGGGCGGATGGATCCCGTAGTCCATCAGCCGCTTCGCCACGTCGAGCGCGGTGATCCCGTGCTCCCGTTTCAGCGTACGCGCCGACAGCACGAACTCGTGCATGCACAGACGGTCGTACGGCAGGTCGTAGGCGTCCCTCAGCCGTGCAAGCAAGTAGTTCGCGTTGAGCACGGCGACCCCCGACATCTCCTTGAGCGCGGGCCCATAGGCACGCATGAAGGCGTACGAGCGGACGAAGACCCCGAACGGCCCCGCGAACCCGCGCACGCGGCCAATCGACTTCGGATGGTCGGAGTCGAGCCGATACACATCACCCTCCTGAACCACCCGCGGCACCGGGAGGAACGGCTCGAGCCGCTCCCGCACCGCGACCGGCCCGCCTCCCGGCCCGCCTCCACCGTGGGGCTGCGAGAAGGTCTTGTGCAGGTTGTAGTGGACGATGTCGAAGCCCATGTCGCCCGGGCGCGAGATCCCGACGACGGCATTCAGGTTCGCGCCGTCGTAGTAGAGGAGCGCACCCGCGTCGTGGAAAATCCCCGCGACCTTCTCGATGCCTTCGTCGAAGAGGCCGAGCGTCGAGGGGTTCGTGAGCATGAGACCGGCCGTTCGCTCGTTTACCTTCCCGCGCAGGTCAGCGAGGTCGAGATTGCCGCGCGCATCGGTCTCCACCTTCTCGAGCTTGTAGCCGGCCATGGTCACGCTCGCGGGGTTCGTCCCGTGCGCCGTGTCGGCGGTGATGATCGTGTCACGCTCCTCGCCACGGTCGGCGAAGTAGGCGCGCATGAGCATGAGCCCGGTCAGCTCCCCCTG
>JACDCN010000120.1 GCA_013817555.1 Actinomycetota bacterium | reverse complement strand
TGCCTCGACGTGATCCCGAAGGGCACGAAGGCCGGAACGTTCGACGTCGGCGGCTCGATCAAGGAGATCCAGAGGGGGAGGATGCTGTTCGCGATCGACCAGCAGCAGTACCTCCAGGGCTACCTGCCGGTCGTCTTCGGGGTGCTGTACGCGACGAACCTGAACACGATCGGAAACGGTGCGCCCGTGCTGACGGGTCCCGGAATCATCAACAAGGCGAACGCGGCGCGTGTGGCCGCGCTCGCGAAGAAGGGCACCCGCTAGGACGCGCTTATGGGCGGGCGACTTTCGAGCCGTCCGCCCATGCGTCCCTGGCTCGCCCACTTCTCGGAGACGACGCAAACGAGCCGCGACCCGACCCGATGAGCACAGCAGCAGTACCGCCCGCAGCCTCCGACGAGCGCCTCGTCGAGATCGGCCTCGGCAAGCGGCTCCTCACTCGGCCGGACATCGGAGCCTTCGTGGGTGCGATCGCGGTCTTCCTTGGGTTCTCGTACTTCGCGCGCGAGGTCAACTGGTTCGGCGACCCGGCCATCTGGGCAAGCTGGACCGACCAGGCGGCGCAGTACGGGATCATCGCGGTGCCCGTCGCCCTGCTCATGATCGGCGGCGAGTTCGATCTTTCCGCCGGAGTGATGATCGGGAGCTCCGGGCTTCTCCTCGGCTACCTCGGCACGCACGCCGATATGAACATCTGGCCGGCGATGGTGATCGTGCTCCTCTTCGGCCTGACCATCGGCTTTCTCAATGGCATCACCGTCGTGAAGACGCGCCTCCCGAGCTTCATCGTCACGCTCGCGACGTTCTTCATCCTGCAGGGCGTCAATGCCGCGTTAACCCTGAAACTGACGGGGCAGACGGCGATCCAGGACATCGATGCGGCGGATGGGTTCGAGTCAGCGCGCCGCTGGATCGCGTCGGAGATCACCCAATACGACTTCAAGCTCAAGGTGATCTGGTGGATCGGGCTCACGATCGTCGGGGCCTGGCTGCTCTCGAAGTCACGCTTGGGGAACTGGATCTACGGCGCCGGCGGTGATCCGGTCGCGGCGCGGAACATCGGGGTTCCGGTCGCGCGGACCAAGGTGATGCTCTTCATGATGACCTCGGGCGTGGCATCGCTCATGGGGATCATCGAGGCGCTCGAGCTGCGATCGATGCAGTCGCAGGAAGGAATCGGGCTCGAGTTCATCTTCATCATCTGCGCGGTCGTCGGCGGCTGCCTCCTCACCGGCGGCTACGGGTCGGTGATTGGAACCTTCTTCGGCGCCGCAATGCTCGGAATGGTTCAGCTCGGGATCGTCTTCGCGCAGTGGGACAGCAACTGGACGTTCACGTTCCAGGGCGTGATCCTCTTTCTCGCGGTCGTGCTGAACACGCTTATCCGCAATCGCGCTCAGAAGGCGAGATGACCGTCGCCGCTGCGATCGACAATGGCGCCTCGCACCTCCTCGAGGTCGAGCACGTCTCGAAGTTCTTCGGCAACGTCGTCGCGCTGAAGGACGTCTCCGCTCGCGTTGACGCGGGCGAGGTGACGTGCATCCTCGGGGACAACGGCGCCGGAAAGTCGAGCTTCATCAAGATCGTCTCCGGTGTCCACCGGCACGACGAGGGGCGAATGCTCGTCGACGGCGAGGACGTTCACTTCAACTCCCCGCGCGACGCGCGCGCCCGTGGGATCGCGACTGTGTACCAGGACTTGGCGATGTGCCCGCTCATGTCCATCTGGCGCAACTTCTTCCTGGGCGAGGAACCGACGAAGTGGCGTGGGCCATTCAGCCGGCTCGACGTCTCGTTCGCGAAAAGGACGGCGAGGGAGCAGATGGCTCAAATGGGCATCGACGTCCGGGACCCCGAGCAACCGGTGGGCACGCTTTCGGGCGGTGAACGGCAGGCGGTCGCCATCGCGCGCGCGATCTATTTCGGTGCCCGCGTGCTCATCCTCGACGAGCCCACGTCGGCGCTCGGTGTCAAACAAGCGGGGATCGTCCTTCGGTACATCCTCCAGGCGCGCGATCGGGGCGTCGGCGTGATCTTCATCACGCACAACCCGCACCACGCCTTCCCCGTCGGCGACCACTTCATCCTCCTCAATCGGGGACGCGTTATCGGTGACTACGAAAAGGGGAAGGTGTCACGGGACGAGCTCGTGCGCCAGATGGCCGGAGGTGCGGAGCTGGACGAGCTCACGGACGAGTTGGAGGGGTTGACCGCGAGCGAATGAGCGGCGCCACGTTCGACCCCATGCGGCACGAAGCGGAACGCGCACCGAAGTAGGCTCCGCGAGTGCCGACGATCGCCGTCGCGGGCAACGTCGCCGTCGACCGCATCGACGGCGAGCCGCCAAGCGCAGGGGGCTGCCCGTCCTTCGCGGCTCGGGCGCTACGAATGCTGGGACGCGAGGGCCAGATCTTGACGCGATACGCAGCCGCGGACCAAGAGTTCTTCGAGCGGGTACTCTCGACCCTCGGCGTGCCTCTGACGACGCTGGCGGCGAAGTCCACCAACGGTTTCGGATTCAGGTACGAGGGCGAGCTTCGAACGATGACAGTGGACTCGATCGGCCAGCCATGGTCGCACGCCGATGCAGCCGCGATCGACTCCGGCGTCTCCTGGGTGCACGTCGCGCCGCTTCTGCGGAGCGACTTCCCGCCAGAGGCGCTGGCAGCGCTCGCCGGAGACGGGCGAACCGTCTCCTACGACGGCCAGGGACTGGTCCGCGTTCCCGAGATCGGCCCGATGAAGGTCGACGCTGCGTTCGATCCGGCGCTGCTCGAGTCGATCTCCGTGCTCAAGCTCGCAGAAGACGAGGCAGTCGTCATCGCGGACGGCCCGTTCGAGGAGCGACAGGCCCGCACACTCGGCATTCGGGAGATCCTCGTCACGTACGGCTCGGAGGGATGCATGTTGTACGTCAATGGAGAGGGTCAGCACGTGCCGGCTGCAAGACCAGTCCTGGGCGTGCAAACGACCGGCGCCGGCGACGTGTTCATGGTTGGTTATGTCACGGCCCGTAGTGACGACGACGACCCGCGCATCGCCGCGGAAAAGGCGAGCTCTCTCGTCGCGGAGATCCTGGAGGAGCGCAAGCGTAGTGGGATCTCAGAACCGATCTAGAACAGGACGAGATGGCGACGCTCAGACCGGGTCGGGCTGCAACCGGCGCCGCGCCATCTGCTCCGGCGAGGGGCGCCGCACATTCCAGACGAGGCGGAGTCGCTCGAGACCGCGGATCACCCACCACGACACGTCGAGCTGCCAGCGCGCCAGCCCGTGCCGCGCCGAGCTCGGGAACGCATGGTGGTTGTTGTGCCAGCCCTCGCCGAAGACGAGCACCGCGATCAGCCAGTTGTTGCGAGACTCGTCGCGCGAGCGGTACTCGCGCTGCCCGAACATGTGACAGATCGAGTTCACCGCGAAGGTGGCGTGCTGGTAGAGGAAGATTCGGAGCAGGCCACCCCAGACCGCTGCCTCGACGCCGCGCGCGACGCTACCGCCGAAGATGTAGCCGAACGCAAACGGGATCGCGAACGTGAGGACGACCCACACCAGGTAGAGGCGGTCGATCGTCCGCACGAGCCGGTCCTCGTACAGGTCCTTCCCGTAGTCGCGGCCGCGCTCCATCCCCTTGAGCGTGAAGAGCCAGCCCACGTGCGCGTGCGCGAACCCCTTGATCGCTCCCCACACCCCGTCGCCGTGGCCGACGTGGGGCGAGTGCGGGTCGCCTTCTTCGTCGGAGAGCGCATGGTGCTTGCGGTGATCCGTGACCCACTGCGTCAACGGCCCCTGCATCGTCATGCACCCGAGCACTGCGAGCGTCGCCTTGACGACGTTGCTCGTCTCGAAACCCTTGTGCGTGAAGTAGCGGTGGAATCCGATCGTCGTCCCGAACGCGCAGACGACGTACATCCCGACCAGCACCGCGAGATCCAGCCAGTGGAATGCAACTCCCCAGAGGAGGCCCATGGCGGAAAGAAGACCGAGCGGAGGCACGACGACGGCGATGATGGTTACGAGCTGGCTCGCGAAGCTCGTCCGTTGTCGTACGGTGCCGGTGGGTATGGCTGCTGAAGCGATGAGATCCACGGTACCGACTCGTGCGTTGTAGGGCGTCGTAGGGGCCAACCGAAGCTCTCAGCTGGGCGAATACGGTTCGATGCGGATAGCAATCGTCGGTGCAGGCGTGGCCGGGCTCGGAGCCGCCTACGTCTTGTCGAAGGCCCACGAGGTCGAGCTCTTCGAGCAGGCGGATCGCGCGGGCGGCCATGTGAACACGTTCCGGCATGAGGGGCTCGGACTCGATACCGGCTTCATCGTTCACAACGAGCCGAACTACCCCGTTTTCGGCCGCCTTCTCAACGAGCTCGGTGTCGCCACTCGCCGCTCGGAGATGTCCTTCTCGGTGAGCTGCGACAAGTGTGGCCTCGAGTGGTCGGGCAGGAGGCCGTTCGCACAGGGGCGGCGGCTGGCGGACAGGCGCTTCCTCTCGCTCCTGGCTGAAGTCGTCCGCTGGCTCCGCACGGCCGAGGGCGCGCTCACCGACGAGAGCCTCGAAGGACGGACTCTTGGGTCGTACGTCAAGGAGCGAGGCTACTCACAACGGTTCCGCACCCACTTTCTGATGCCACTCGCGTCAGCGCTTTGGTCGAGCGCGCCCGAGCGAGCGCTCGACTTTCCCGCTGCCTACGGGATCCGCTTCTTCGAACGGCACGGCATGCTCGGGCTCCGACGTCACCGGTGGCAGACCATCGAGGGCGGCGCGCAGACATACATCTCTGCGTTGCTCGAGCGGCTTCCCGGTCAGGTGCATCTCAGCCTAGGCGTACGGGCGATTCGGCGCGACGGCGCCGGTGTCGAGATCGTGGCCGAGGACGGCGAGACGCGTCGCTTCGACAAGGTCGTGATCGCCACCCACGCGGATCAGTCGCTCGCGCTCCTCGCCGATCCGAGCGATGACGAGCGGAAGTTGCTCGGCGCGTGGCAGTACACGACGAACGAGGCCGTCCTCCATACCGACGAGCGCTTTCTGCCGTCCGTCCGGAGCGCGCGGGCGTCGTGGAACTACCAGCTGAACGGATCGAGCAAGCCGACCGTCACGTACTACCTGAACCGGCTTCAACGCCTCGACACGGAGAAGCATTACTGCGTCACACTCAACCGCTCGGAGGAGATCGACCCCGAGAGCGCGCTCATGCGCACCGTCTACACGCACCCGCTCTACACGCTCGAGAGCATGGCGGTGCAGGCAGACCTTCCGATCCTCTCCGGTCAGCGACATACCGAATACGCAGGCGCGTACCACGGCTACGGCTTCCACGAAGACGGGTTCGCGTCCGGCGTGCGCGCAGCGGCGGCGCTGGGGGTGGACTGGTGAAGTCCGCGCTCTACGAAGGCTCGCTCATGCACTCGCGTCGGGAGCCGCGCCGCAACAGCTTCCGCTACCGGGTTTCGTACTTCTTGCTCGACTTGGACGAGCTCCCGCAGATCGAGCGTCGGCTCGCCCTGCTCTCCCGCAACCGGCGGAACGTGGTCTCCTTCCGCGACCGCGACTACCTGGACGGCGACGGCACGCCGTTGAAGGAGGCTGTCGTCCGCTTCTGCGCGGAACGGGGCGCCGTCGTCGACCGCGTGCTCACCCTCACCCAGCTCCGCGTTCTCGGCTACGTCTTCAACCCCGTGACGTTCCACTGGTGCTACGGGCCGAAGGGACGACTCGCCGGGATCGTGGCGGAGCTCGCCAACACCTTCGGCGAGCGCCTGCCGGAGTTGCTCAAGGGACCGTCGCTTCATTACGAGCACGCGAAGCGTCTCCATGTCTCCCCCTTCTTCGGTCTCGACCTTGACTACGAGTACGCATTCTCCGAGCCGGGGGACGAGCTCTGGGCACGGATCCACGTGAGAGAAGGCGCGACGCGCCCGCTGACCGCAGTTCTTCACCTCGAGCGGCGCGAGCTGACCAATGCGAGTCTCGCCCGGATGCTCGTGCGCTATCCCCTCATGCCGCTGCAGGTAACGGCGTTGATCCACTGGCAGGCGCTCAGGCTCATCGCGAAGCGGGTCCCTTTCCACCGCAAGCCGCCCTTCGTCCCCGGCGAGGGCTCGGTGCGTCGGTGAGCACCGTCGAGCGGACGCTGCGCGCGGCTCCCCCGCCACGCGGTCGGCTCTTCGAGCGGTTAGCGATGTCGCTGCTCGAGCGGGCGTTGGCCGGGCTCGAGGCCGGTGCGCTGGAGGTTCGGCTTCCCGACGGCTCGGTCCGCCACTTCGGAACGGGCGATCCGGTCGCGATGGAGATCCGGAGCAATCAGTTTTTTCGCCGCGTGGCCACGCGCGGCACCATCGGGCTGGGCGAGTCGTACACGGCAGGAGAGTGGGGTGCCGATGACCTGCCGGCGTTCATCGCTCTGCTATTTCGGAATGCTCGTGCGGCGCGCGAACGCCATCCTCGCCTCGCCCGGCTCTTGAACGCGCGGCATCGTCCGAACACGCGCCAGGGTCTTCTCCGGGCACGACGACACATCGGCTACCACTACGACCTCGGGAACAACCTTTTCCGCTTGATGCTCGACGAAACGATGACGTACTCCTGTGC
>JACDCN010000119.1 GCA_013817555.1 Actinomycetota bacterium | reverse complement strand
CGTCGTCGACGAGTTCCTCGAGAAGCGTGCCGGGATCGAACCGGCGACCTCCGGCTTGCAAAGCGAGCCCGTGCAGTCGCCGTGACCCGCCGTCGATCGCCGAGGTCGCAAGAGCCAGCGAAAATCGAAGGCGCCAACAGAGCTTGAGTCGCCGCGAGTCGTCCCGACCTGTTTCCATTGCGTTTCCATGCTTGTCGGCCCGGTAGGCCCCCAATGATGCGCCGACACGGGGGCGAAAAATTGAAGGGTAGATCTGTTACAGGCCGAAGCAATGATCGTCAAGCGATCCGCACTCATTCTTGTCCTCGTTGCTGTCCTGGCAGTCGCATCGGATGCTCCCGCAGGTGGCATCTCCGACGAGACGTGTCCGAATGTCGCGGGCGAGTACACGAACACCTGCCCCTCAGGAACCGTCGGTGTGCCGTACTCGGTCAGATTCAGCGAGAGCGAGGGCTCTGGCTGTGGACCAGGCAGACAGACGTTCCATCTCGACTCGGGCGACCTCCCGCCGGGGCTGGCTCTCGCGCCAGACGGCAACCTGAGCGGCACGTCATTCCAGCCCGGGAGCTTTCAGTTCTACGTGGAGATGCGCGAGCCCCGGGACGACCCGGCGAACTGCGCGGGGAAGACAACTCAGAAGAAGTTCACGCTCAAGGTCCGACGGCAGCCCTGGATTGTCTCCACTCCCGCTATGCCGCCTCACTCGGAAGTGGGAATCCCTTTCCGAATGACTCTGCGGGCTCGGGGGGGATCCGGGATCTTCGTTTGGAAGGTCGCTGGTGGACGACTCCCTCCGGGTGTCAGGGTCGGCGTCCACGGAACAATTGCCGGAATTCCTTGGACACCTGGTACTTACCGCTTCGTCGCAAGTGCGAAAGACACTGAAGCGCGCTCGCTGATCCGGCAGATGAAGATCAGCGTGGCCCCGCGACTCCGCCATTCGGACTCAGAGGCTCCCCGCGGCGGAAATCGGTCGCCGATACAGCGCCGACCTCCGCGCCGCTGGCGGCGTCGCTCCGACCGAGTGGAAGCTCACGCACGGTCGCCTCCCCCGCGGGATGCGGCTCGCGTCGGCCCTGGGTCGGCTGACGGGCCTACCGAAGGAGACCGGCACGCGGGTGGTTGCGATCGAAGTGAGCGACGGACTCAAGGCGAAGAACGCGAAGACTTTCCGCATCGTCGTACTGGGTTCGACGCGGCCGCCGTTGGCGTTGCCTCGCGGATGAACGAGCGACCGCGCGCCGCGCACTATCGGCTGCGCGCGCTGCTCGAGGTCGAGCTTCGGCACCGAGTTGGTTTCGCCTGCCGTGAAGTCGGCGACGAGGCGGTGTGGAAGCGCCGATTCTTCCCATTTACGGTTTGACCGGCGGGGGCCTCTAGCAGGCCCCGTCGGCAAAGCACCTGATCCCTTCGAGGGATATATCCCCCTTCCGGGGGACAAGCATGTCCATTGACGGGGCCGATCGCACCTGAACAGTGCGGAAACGTCTTGGCTTCACAGGTCGTCAACGTCTTTTGCTCCGAACGACGTCGACTGCCCTTATCGCAGGTGCACTGCTCACGCCGGCAGTGGGTCGTTCGGACGTGGATCACAAGGGCCCGAGACCTCCGACCGCCCTCCAGATCGTTAGCGGCTCATCGACGAGTCTCACGCTGATTTGGAGACCAGGCCACGGCCGCCCAGCCCAAGGGTTCAAGCTCTTCAGAGATGGCCAGAGCGTGGCGTCCACCGCCGAGACGAGCTACACGTTCACCGGGCTTTCCTGCGGCGCGGCTTACACGCTCGGGATCGAGGCGTTCGACTCAGCTAGAAACCACTCCGAGCTGGTCTCTGTCATCGCTGCCCCGGATGCGTGTCCGGCTCCGGTCCCGCCTCAGCCTCCGTCCCCGCCTGCGTCCCCGCCTCAGACCCCCGTACCTCCTGAGCCTCCTGCCCACGCGCCCGCCGACCCGTCTCCGCCCCCACCGCCCGTCCCCGCGACTCCCACTAGGCCTGAGCCGGAGCCCCAAGGCGCACTGCCGGAACCGGGTACGCCATCTGCCGAGATGTCATGGGCGGGCGCCGGAGCCTTCGTCTGGCATGAGACCGACGTCGCACCCGAGGCTCTCGGTTTACAGCTCCGTGATAACGGGTTCTCCTGGGTAGCGGTGCTGATCCACGACGGCCTCGCCGTAGACCCCGTCGAGGGAGACTGGGTGCGGCGCTTCCGCGCCGCGAGTGGCTTGCCGGTCGGAGGTTGGGGAGTATTGCGCACGGAACCGGAGGTGGAGGCCGACCTCGCGCACCGGTTGCTCGACCAATACTCGCTGGACTTCTACATCGCGAATCCCGAGGCGGAGTACAAGTTCAGCAACGACGATGGCCAGAGCGCCGAGCGCTACGGACGCTCGGAGCGATTCGTCGAGTTGTTCCGGGCGCTCGAGCCAGACACTCCCGCCGCAATCTCCTCTTACTGTCGGGCGGACACTCAAGACATCGACTGGAGAGCATGGAACCGTTCGGGATTCGTCTTCCTTCCCCAGGCCTATGTCAACGACTTCGGAAGCGTGGCCTCACCGGCGGCGTGCGCAAAGGGGGCCGCGGGCTTCTTCCCGAGCGATGCGGTGCATCCGACCGTCGGCATGTACGCGGGGCAGGGAGAAGGACCACCGAGCCCTGAGCGCTACGCAGCGTTACTCGACCAGGCAGGTACTGTCGGATTCTCGGTCTACCTCGCGGAAACGGGCATCGCCAGTGACTGGGACACATTCGGCAAGGCGATCGCCGAGATCGAGATTGCGCACCCGACACCCGTTGAGATACCTAGACCACGAGCGGCAGCGCTCAGCCACTATCGCTCGTGACAGCGACTGTCGAGCGAGCTAACGACAAATTTCGGGCGCTACCGCGGTAGCGCTCGAAACCTAGCGGATTACCACGAGATCGAATCCTCGCGCCCGTCGTGCGTGGTCCCGCGCACCGTGAAGCCATCCTGGTTCCAGAGCTGAGCATACGACACGAACTGCTAGACCGAGGAACGGCAAAGACGCCGATTCCAGCGGCTTCGGAGGTGGAGCGTGCCGGGATCGAACCGGCGACCTCCGGCTTGCAAAGCTCTACTCGGCGTTCCCTGCTGAGCCTGGGCGGTTGGGGATTACCGGTCAGAGCAGGGACTTCGCGCGTCGCCTTGCGGGGATCGCCGGGTGCCGCCGTGGCCTTCCGCCGACCTCGTGCGGGATGCATGCGGGATGAACTCGTTGTCTCAGCCGTTAACACGTCCATAAAGGCCGCGGGCTTGACGTGCGGCAACGCCCTCGATGGGTGAGAGCGTTGCGGCGACCCCTTGCCCTTCCGGCCCGCTCGTTACCGAGGGCGCCTCTGCGCACGAAGGAGCCAGCCTGAGCCGACGTCCCGCGATAATCCGCGTGCGCCGTCAACCAGGACCGGGTCGTGGAACGCAGCCAGCTCATCGAGCTCCAGTTCATCACTCCGATTGCCAATGTGGGCTCGATCTTCGAGCACGGCATCCTCTCGCACGCGCGTGCGACCGTACACCCGCACGTCTCGATCGCGGCCACCGAGATCCAGGACCGCCGTGCTGGCAAACGCATTCCCGGCGGCCGGCTACTGCACGAGTACGTCAACCTCTACTTCCACGCCCGGAACCCGATGATGTGGATACGTCGAGAACGCCACCCTGAGCTGTGCGTCCTACGCGTCACCCCGAACGTGCTCGACATCCCCGGGGCGATTGTGACGAGCCAGAACGCCTCGAGCGAGTACGCCCTCTTTCGGCCGGCACCCGAGGGGCTTGCTATCGTCGATTACGAACTGGTGTTCGCCCGCGACTGGCGCGATCCCGACTTGATCGCGTACTGGCGGAAGAAGTCAATCAAGTGCGCGGAGGTCCTGATTCCCGACCGCGTCGGGCCGGAGGCTATTCAGGGTGTGTACTGCTCAGGTGACCAAGGACGGGACTCCGTCCAGGCTGTCTGCGAACCTGCCGTTACTGTCGATCCCGATCTCTTCTTCGTGGAAGGTGCATAGACCGTGACGAAGGTCGTTCAGGGCAACCTTTTCGATTCCGATGCCCAGACCCTGGTTAACACCGTCAACACCGTTGGCGTGATGGGGAAGGGCGTCGCGCTCGAGTTCCGGCGCCGCTTCCCGGACATGTATTCGGACTACCTCCGACGCTGCAAAGCTGGCGAGGTCCAGCTGGGGCGTCCCTACCACTACAGGGGGCTCCACCCGCCGTTCGTACTCAACTTCCCCACGAAGAAGCACTGGCGTTCCCCCTCGCGGCTCGAGGACATCGTTCGCGGACTCGAGTATCTGCTCGGCCACTACCAAGAGTGGGGAATCACCTCGCTGGCGGTGCCGCCACTCGGCTGCGGGTACGGCCAGCTTGAGTGGCGCGTCGTTGGCCCGGTTCTCTACCGGGAGCTGACGAAGCTGGCGATCCCGGTCGAGTTGTACGCGCCGTTCGACACCCCGCACGAGGAGCTGCAGCCCGAGTTCCTCCAGCACGGCACCGAGGCTCCCGCACCGCGCGTGCAGCCGGGATGGGTCGCGCTCGTCGAGATCCTGCGAAGGATCGAGGGGCAGCCGTATCACTGGCCGGTCGGCCGGACCATGTTTCAGAAGCTGGTCTACTTCGCCACCGAGCGTGGCATCGACACGGGCCTCACCTATGAGCGCGGCAGCTACGGCCCCTTTGCGAGCGAGCTTAAGAGTGTGACGAGCAAGCTGATGAATAACGGTCTACTTCGCGAGGAGCCGCTTGGCCGGTTGCTCGAGGTGCTCGTTGGCCCTGCGCACGAAGCAGCGACGAGCGCGTTCCGCGACGCGCTGTCCGAGTGGGAGGAGCCGATCAACGAGGTTGCCGAGCTGATGAGCCGGTTTACGACTAGCGATGCCGAAATCGCGGCGACCTCCCACTTCGCCTGGAAGCAACTCGCCGAGCAACCTGGTGCGATCCCGAGCGAGGCGGCGGTTGTAGCCGAAGTCATGGAGTGGAAGCTGCGCCGTCGGCCTACACTCGACGAGCGCACGGTTGCGGAGGCCGTCCGGGCGCTCAGCATGCTCGACTGGATTCGGGTGTCAGCAAGCGACGACCTGCCCGTCGACGAGGAGGCTCTGGTCGGCACCTTCTGAGCGGCTCCCAGCGCCCCGACGGCGCTCTCCAACTCACGCCCAAGACCGGCGCCGTCCGCCACGCACCGGAAGATACGTCTCGCGCGCTTTGTGCGCTCTCGGGCGCTCGCCCGTCAACGCCGCAGTGGGAGGCTTCGCGTGTCGGTTGCGCGTGCGGCCGTCGCGAGGATCTCGGACAGATGCGGACGCGGCGGGCCGCGGTCGCCTCGGACGGAGGTCCGCGGTGGCGAGAGTCGGTGTCGCATCCGCTCGACGACTGTGGGGCCGAGTACGGCCACGAGCGCGAAGCAGATCGCCCCGAGGTTCGCGGCCGCTTCCCAGCCCTCGTCGGCGAGGTGCAAGAACACGAGTGCGAGAAGCAACACGACCACAGTCAGGAGGAATTGGGCCGAGAATCGGGTGAGCGCAGCCGCGCTCAAGCGTGCGCCGGAGCCGGATCACCGGCGGGAAATGCTACACGATCGGCCAGTCGAACGTGCGGCAGCGCTGAGGTGGCGGGTGGTTGTGGAGGACCTGTGCCGGTTCGGTCGTGGGCTGCGCCGACTCCTCGGGGGACGGCTGGAGTACCATGCCGCCTTCCTCGCTTCGGAAGTACGATCGCTCGCTCCTTGAGGACGTTCCCGTGATCAGGTTGGTCCTCCGTGTCGTCGCAGCCGCGATGACGGTGCTCGCCGTGACTGCGCTCGGTCTCGTCGCTTGGGCCTGGTACGAGAGTCGTCTTCCCGGACGCTACAACATCATGGATTTCGGCTCGGCGGATTTCGGGGACGGGCCGACGTTCCCCACGGAGCACTCCTCTGGCCATCGGTCCGTCAGCGTGGCGGACCTTCGCGGCCCCCAGAATGGAGCTCCGGACGTACGGGTCACGCTGACCGCGCAGAAGGCAAGCGTTCGACTCGCCTCCGGGAAGCTCGTCGAGGCCTGGACGTTCAACGGCCGTGTCCCAGGACCGCCGCTGCAGGCCCGCAAGAACCAGTTCGTCGAGGTGACGCTCGCGAACCGCGACATAGAGGACGGCGTCACGATCCATTGGCACGGAGTCAACGTCCCCAACGCCGAGGACGGCGTCGCTGGCGTGACCCAGGACGCGGTGCGACCCGGCGGGCGGTACCGGTATCGCTTTCGTGTCGAGCAGGAAGGCTCGTACTGGTACCACTCGCACCAGGTCGGCTCAGAGCAGGTGCGGCCGCGGGCTCTACGGCGCGCTGACCTTCCTTCCCGCCGACCGGTCGAAGCTAACGAGCCTCGATGTGCCGGTGCTCACGCACAACCTGGGTGGTGCCGACGTCATCGGCGCCAACGACCTGCTTCAGCGGCGCACTGTCGAGCCGGGCACGTCCGTTCGCCTGCACCTCGTGAACACGGACAACGGGCCGAGGCGGTTCGTGCTCGCTGGAGCGTCCTACCGCGTAGCGGCGATCGACGGCGTCGATCTCAACGCGCCCGCACTGATCCGCGGGCAAGCTCTCGAGCTCGGTGGGGGTGGGCGGTACGACGTGACCTTCACCATGCCTCGGACG
>JACDCN010000118.1 GCA_013817555.1 Actinomycetota bacterium | reverse complement strand
GCTCCTGGGTGATCAACGGCTCGAAGCTCTACATCACGAACGCGGGCACCGACATCACTTGGGGGGTCGCCATCACCGCCCGGACCGGCGACGACGAGATCTCGAACATCGTCGTCGAGAACGGGGCGCCCGGATACACGATCTCCACCCCGATGAAGAAGCTCGGCTGGAGGGCGTCCGATACCCGCGAGCTCTCCTTCGAGGACTGCGCGGTGCCGGAGGGAAACCTCCTCGGCGAGCGCGGCGCCGGCTTCCAGCAGTTCCTCGAGATCCTCGACGGAGGCCGGATCTCGGTCGCGGCGATGGGAGTCGGGCTCGCCCAGGGCGCGTACGACCTTGCCTACGCATACGCGCAGGAGCGGGAGCAGTTCGGGAAGCCCATCTCCCGCTTCCAGGCGATCCAGTTCAAGCTCGCCGACATGGCCACCGAGATCGAGGCGGGCCGCGCGCTGGTGCTGAAAGCCGCCTGGCTGAAGGATCGGGGCCGCGACTTCGCGCGCGAGGCGGCGATGGCGAAGCTCTATACGGGCGAGCTTTCGAACCGCGTGGTCGACGCCGCGCTCCAGATCCACGGCGGCTTCGGCTACATGGAGGAGGCCGCGATCTCGCGCTTCTATCGAGACCAGAAGATCCTCGAGATCGGTGAGGGCACGAACGAGGTGCAGCGCATGGTGATCGCGCGGCTCCTCGGCTTGTAGAGGCGAGGCTCGCACCGCCCTGGGCCGGGCATCATGGGAAACGTGCGGCTCACGATGCTCACTGCCGTCTGTATGGCTGTCCTCGCAGCCGCAGGCCCAGCCGCCTCCCACATCGGCGTTACGCCGGGGCTTCTCGTCGCCGGCGACACGCAGATGCTGAGCCTGAGCGTCCACAACGACCTCGACCGGCCGATGACGGGACTGTCCGTCATGGCTCCGACAGGCGTCCAGATCCTTCGCGCCGGCGGCAACTGGGAGGCTGTCATCGAGAACGGTGTCGCCACGTGGAGCGGCGAGCCCTTGGCGGCGAATACGGGAGCGTCCTTCGAGCTCGACCTCGCGGTCGATTCGTCGGCGCCCGTCGGGCCGCTCCAGCTCCAGGCAGAACAGCTCTATCCGGAAGGGGGAAGCCTGCCGTGGCCGATCCCCGTGACCGTGGTTCCCGGCACTGGAGCCGCCGAAGCGTCCTCCGATGCCACGTACGTCCTCGCGCTTGCGCTCATCGGCGTACTCGTGCTCGCCAGTATCGGCGCTGTCGCCTGGCTCAAGCGCCGCCGGGGCCGGCCACTTCAAGAGCAATAGCGGACACCGGTGGTACCTTCGCTCCGCTGTGATCTTCACGCAGTTCGTTGACGACGCTCTCGGGTGCGCTTCGTACCTGGTCGGCGACGAGAGCACTGGGCAAGCGGTCGTCGTCGACCCGGCGTACGCCATCGAGCAGTACCTCGAGGAAGCCGAGCGGCGCGACGTCCGACTCGTTCGCGTGCTCGAGACGCACACGCACGCCGATCACCTATCGGGTCACGGGCGTCTCGCCCTGGAGCACGAGCTTTCGGTGAGCATCCATCCGGCCGCCGACGCCGGCTACCCGCACGACGCGCTCGAGGACGGCACCGAGGTCTCGCTCGGCGAGGTCGTGCTCAGATGCATCCACACACCCGGGCACAGGCCTGAGCACTGCTGCTTCGCGGTCGTCGACGGCTCGCGCGCGCTAGATCCCTGGCTCGTTCTCACCGGAGACTCGCTCTTCGTGGGTGATGCAGCACGCCCGGATCTGGCCATCGAGGCGCGCGCGGGGGCTGAGGGTCTCTTCCACTCGCTGAGGCGGCTGCTGGAGCTCGGGGACGGCGTCGAGGTATACCCGGGACACGTCGCGGGATCGCTCTGTGGCAAGGCCATGAGCTCGAAGGCGTCCACGACGATCGGCTTCGAGCGTCGCTTCAACCATGTGTTTGCGAGCGACGACGTCGCCGCCTTCGTTGCGGAATCCTCCGGGATCTCGGCGCCGAGGCCGCCGAACATGGAGCGGATCGTGGAGCTGAACCGCGGGCCGTTCGTCGGCGCCCAACCAGAGCCGCTTGAGCTGCCCTTGCCTCCCGGCGACGCCCAAATTGTCGACGTCCGGCGGCTCGACACGTTTGCCGAGGGACATCACCCGGGCGCAATCAGCGTGCCGATCTCGGGAACGCGCTTCTCGACCAAGGCCGCGTTCGTGCTCGACGCAGGCAAGCCCGTGGTCATCTGCGCGTCCGCTGCGGCCGAAGTCACGCAGGCGGTACGGAGCCTCCGCTCGGTCGGGCTCCTGGACATCTCCGGCTATGTCCTCGGGGGCGGAGCACAGACGCTGGAGCTCGTGGGCGTCGAAGAGCTCGAGGGTCTCCTCGAGGAAGGCGCCGAGTTGATCGACGTGCGCGAGAAAGACGAGCGGGACTCAGGGTACATCGCCGGGAGCCGCAACATCCCGTACCGCCTGCTTGCACTCGACGCGGTGGATCTCCCGTCCGACCGGCCACTCGTCACGATCTGCGAGTCCGGCCCGCGGGCGGCGATCGCGGCGAGCATCCTCGCGGCGCGCGGGTACGACACACGTGCTGTCGCCCCAGGAGGGGTCGACGCGTGGCGGGAATCCGGCAAGCCCACCGTCGAGTTCCGCCGCTGCGGTAGTTGAAATCGTAACTAGGGTCTGACCCTGGACATGTCCTCCGCGGACATGGAGTCCGTGCCTCGAGTGCGAAAGAAGGGCGCCGAGAGTGCGCCGACTTGTCCATAGATGAGAGGACGCCTGTCGGTCTCCGGCAGCGCGAGTCAGGCAGGTGGGCCGAGACGTTCGACCGTGTAGCCGGCCGTGCGAAGAGTCGCGAGGATCTCCTCGCAGTGCGCCTCGTCGCGGGTCGACACGACGAGCTCGACCTCCGTCTGCAGCGCAGTTCGCGTCGTACCCTCGCGATGGTGGTCGACCGAGACGAGATTTCCGCGCTCTCGAGCGACGAGATCGAGGACGTTCCGCAACTCGCCCGGCCGGTCGGGAATCAGCATCCGTAGAGCGAGGTAGCGGCCCGAACGGGTCAGGCCCAGCCGCATCACAGAGATGAGCGTCGTAGCGTCGATGTTTCCGCCCGAAAGCACGACCGCGACCGGGTCCTGCCCCCCGGCTCGCCCGGCGAGCACCGCCGCGAGGCCCACCGCGCCCGCGCCCTCCACCAGGAGCTTCTTCCGCTCCAGGCAGAGGACGAGCGCGTCCGAGATCTCCTCGTCCGACACCTCCACGACGTCATCGACCGTTCGGTCGAGGATCGAGCCGGCGAGCTCGCCGCGTGACTTCACGGAGATCCCGTCGGCGATGGTGAGCCCGGACTGGCAGACGACACCGACGATCCGCTGTCCTGGCCGCCGCTCGCGGAGCGCGAGCGAGATGCCGGCGGCGAGACCCCCGCCGCCGATCGGGATGAGCACGGTCGCTGCGTCCGGGGCCTGCTCAGCGAGCTCGAGCCCGATCGTCCCCTGGCCGGCTATGACGCGCGCGTCCTCGAAGGCGTGCACGAGGGTCGCGCCGATGCTCTCGACGTGCTCCAGCGCCGCAGCGACTGCCCCTTCGAACCCCGCGCCTGCAAGCTCGACGTGGCCACCGTACGAACGGGTTGCCTCGACCTTCGCCATGGGCGCGTCCTCGGGCATGAAGATCGTGGCGGCGATTCCTGCCTCGCGCGCGGCCCATGCGACTGCCTGGCCGTGGTTACCCGCGCTTGCGGCGACGACACCCGCGCTCCGCTCCTCGGGGGAGAGCGTCGCGATCGTGTTGTAGGCGCCCCGGATCTTGAACGACCCCGTGCGCTGAAGATTCTCCGCCTTGAGCAGAACCGTACGACCGGAGAGCCGGGAAAACGTCTCCGTCTGATAGAGCGGCGTCTCGCGCGCCACCCCGGCGAGGAGGGCGCGAGCCGCCTCGATGTCGGCGATCGTCGGCGCCTCAGCCAATCTTGAACACCTTCTCCATGATCTCGCGCACTGCGGTCAGCGGGTCGAGCTCACGCCTCTCGACTGCCTCCAGCACCCGCTGCAGCTCGGGATCGTCGGCGACCGCGGCTTGGAGATGCGCCTTCGCCCGGCTCGAAGCTACCGCGAACACTTCCCGCGAGAGGTTCCGCCTGCGGCGCTCCTCGAGCTTGCCGTCTCGCTCTAGCCCTGCACGGTGCTCCTCGACCTTCTCCCAGAGCTCCGGCACGTTCTGTCCTCCGAGAGCCTCGGTCAAAATGATTGCGGGCCGCCGATCCGGGTCGGCGAGCCCGACGATGGAGCGAACCTCATTCAGCATCGTCTTCGACGCCGGGTGATCCATCTTGTTGACGGCGATCACATCCGGAATCTCCATGATCCCCGCCTTCAGCGCCTGCACGGAGTCCCCCGAGCCTGGCATGAGCACGAGCAGCACGGTATCCGCGATTCCCGTCACCTCGACCTCGCTCTGGCCGGCGCCGACGGTCTCGACGAAGATCACGTCCTTCCGGGAGGCGTCGAGGAGCAGAACCGCTTGCAGGGTCGTCTCCGCAAGCCCGCCCTGGTGACCGCGCGTGCCCATGGAGCGGATGAAGACACCCGGATCGAGGAAGTGATCCACGAGACGGATGCGGTCCCCGAGCAACGCTCCGCGCGAGAACGGACTGGACGGGTCGACCGATACGACGCCCACGGTGCGATCGCGGCCGCGCAGGTGCTCGACGAGCGCGGCGATCAGGGAAGACTTGCCCACGCCCGGCGGTCCCGTGACCCCGATCACGACGGCTCTCCCCGTCTCCGGATAGAGCTCGCGGACGAGCGGATACGCCAGGGGATCGCCGTTCTCGACCAGCGAGATCGCGCGCGCTAACGCGCGGCGGTCTCCCGCGCGAACGCCTTTTGTCAGGTCATCGAGAGGCCATTCCTTCCTAGCCACGGTGGGCCAACTTACATCGCCTCGGGTCTGGCTATTAGAACTCGTTTCACATTGACGCTTCGTCGACGGGGTGCGCTGGGTGGTGCGAGGCAAGGACGCAGGGAGCGTCCATATGACACATATGGACGCGACTGAGGACGCCGCATCGCGCCGCCCAGCGCGGCCAGGCGGCTCAAGGCTTCACTGTGAAACGAGTTCTTAGCCAGCCGCCGGTTCGGGGCTTCGTCAGGTGGCTGAGCGCCGGCTGGCTTCGTTCGCGCGTCGAAGCTCGATCTCCTCGAGCAGGACTGCGATGCGTTCGAGCCCGGCGTTGGCCGCGCCGTCACGCGCCGGGGCACGCGCCTGCGCCGGCGCGGCCGCCAAAGGCTTACGCCCGACGCTGCCTAGCGAGACGAGCGCGCCCGCGGCCGCCTCGCCGTAAGCCTCTAGCACGTGATCCTCGTCGACGCTCTGCACCGGCAGCCAATGCGTCAGGAGGACTGCGGCGAAAGCGCCGACCGCGCAGATCGCCGCGGCCGAGATCATGACCGAGCGTGCTCCTAGCCAATCGGTCAGCAGACCCGCGGTCACCATCGCGATCCCGATGATCAGGTAGTTCGTGCTCATGATCGTCGAGAGAGCACGTCCTCGGAACCGGTCCGGCGCGCCGCGCTGAACGAGAATCTGATTGCAGATGATTGCAGCGCCGTTGCCCGCCGCGCCCCCGATCACGAAGGGCACCGCGACCCAGATCGCCGGACTGAGCGCCGCCCCGCCCCAGCCGAACGCCATCAGCGCGATAGAGCCCGCGTAGTGGCGGCGTAGCCCGACCTTGTCGAGCGCGGGCGCCGCCAAGAAGCTGCCGATGACCAGGCCCAGCCCGGTTGCGCCGATGATCACCCCGAAGCCGATCTCGCTTGCTCCTAGAGTGTCTCGGACGAAGAAGACCTCCGCGACGTTGATTGCGGCGCTGCCCAGCGAGACGATGCTCCACACGATCAGGACGGTGCGCAGCGGAAGCGCAGTCAGGACGAGGCGAACGCCGTCAGCGACATCGCGCCAGTGCCCGCTCATGAGCGACTCCTGCGACCGGAGCTGCGAATCGGCGATTCGGGCCACGAGCACCGCGGACACGAGGAAGGTGATCGCGTTGACCGCGTAGGGCACGGAGGGGCTCCACACGCTCACCATCACACCGCCAAGCACCGGCCCGATCATCCAGGCGGCGTTCTCGACGGTCTGCAAGAGGGAGTTGGCGTTGGTGAGCTCGTCGTCCGGAACCAGATTCGGGAGACCCGCCAACGCAGCAGGCCGGAAGAACCCCGTCGCAACGCCGGCTACCCCCGCGAGCCCCACGATCCCGATCGGGCTGTCGACGAACGGGAGCGCGGCGAACACGGCGACGCGGGTCAGATCCGATGCGATCATCAAGCGGCGCCGGGAAAGCCGATCGAAGAGCGGCCCGAGCAGGAGGCCCACAAGAACGATCGGGAGGAAACTGGCGATGAGGAGCGCCGCAACCCAGAGCCCCGAGTCGGTCCGGGCGTAAATGTCGAGCGTCAGCGCAAGAGACGCCAGGTAGGTACCGATGCCGGAGCCGGCGGTAGCGAAAAAGAGCAGCCCGAAGGAGGGCGAACGGCGCAGGAGGCCAAGACGGCGAGTGCTCTCCACGACTTCCGGTGACGCTACCACCTGGCCCGGCTTCTCTCTACGGCCCTTTCGGGCCTGTCCGGCAAGGGCATGGCCGGGGGCCGCGGCCTTCCGTAGATCGTCC
>JACDCN010000004.1 GCA_013817555.1 Actinomycetota bacterium | reverse complement strand
TCGAGACCGGGACGACGCCGTTCACGCCGGCCGTCTCGCTCGTGGTCTCTCTGGACAAGGCGCTCGAGATGCTGCTCGAGGAAGGCCTCGAAGCAGCTTTCGCACGTCACGCGGCACTCGGGCGCGCGTGTCGGGAAGGGGTCAAGGCGATGGGCCTGACGCTGTTCTCACCCGACGAGGAGCGAGCCGCGATCGTCACCGCCATCCTGACTCCGGACGGCGTCGACGCCCGCGAGCTCGTTCTCGCGCTACGGGAACGCTTCGGGATCACCGTCGCGGGAGGCCATGGCGAGCTCGGGTCGCGGATGTTCAGAATCGGACACATCGGCTACTACGACGTCTTCGACATCACGACCGTGCTCTCTGCCGTCGAGGTGCTCCTCGCCGAGCGCGGGGCGGAGATCGAGCGTGGTGCCGCCGTCAGCCGCGCACTCGACGCGTACCGCGAATCCGTCAGTGTCTGACAAGCCGCGCGTTCTGATCCGTGAATCGATCGCCGAGTCCGGGCTCGACGTCCTGCGCTCGCGTTTCGAGGTCGTGGAGGACTCGGAGTCCGAGCTCGGATCGATCATCGGCGAGTTCGATGCCATCGTTGTCCGCTCAGGGACGACGATCGACGCAGAGCTCATCGAACGAGCGAGTCGGTTGAAGGTGATCGGACGAGCCGGGGTGGGCGTCGACAACGTCGACGTCGACGCGGCGACCAGACGCGGGATCGTGGTCGCGAATGCTCCCGAGGCCACCGTCGTCTCGGCTGCCGAGCACACCATGGCGTTACTGCTCGCCGTTGCCCGCAACGTGCCCCAGGCGCATGCCGCGCTCATCGCGGGAAGATGGGAGCGCGCGCGGTTCGCCGGAATCGAGCTCGCCGGGAAGACGCTCGGCGTGCTCGGGTTCGGCCGGATCGGCCGGCAGGTCGCCCGGCGCGCGCTCGGCCTCGGAATGCGCGTCGTCGCGTATGACCCCTACGTGGCGCTCGATCGCTTCCGCGAGCTGGGAGTCGAGTCGGCGCCCTCGCCCGAGGACTTGTACGCGCAGGCAGACCTGATCACGCTTCACCTTCCGTTGAACGAGCAGACGAATGGGCTGCTCGGAACCGTCGCGTTCGCGCGCATGCGAGATGGCGTAAGAATCGTGAACGCCGCGCGAGGCGGATTGATCGACGAGGACGCGCTCGTGATCGCCGTTCGCTCCGGGAAGGTCGCCGGCGCGGCGCTCGACGTCTTCGAGTCCGAGCCGTACTCGGGCCCGTTGCTTGAGCTCCAGCAGGTCGTCGTGACGCCGCACCTCGCGGGCTCGACGACGGAGGCGCAGGACCGGGCGGGGCTGATCATCGCCGAGCAGGTGGTCGCCGCTCTCGACGGCGAGCTCGTCCAGACGGCTGTTAACATCCCAGTCGTCGAGCAGGCCGATCTCGAGGTGCTCGGCCCGTTCATCCCCCTCGCCGCGAAGCTCGGACGGCTCGCGATCGCGCTCGTGTCCTTCCGCCCAGCGCGGATCGTGGTTGCGGCGCACGGCCCGCTATCGGAGTACGACACACGCCTGCTCACGGTCGCCGCCTTGAACGGTGTCTTCCAGGGTCGCGTCGACCAGACAGTGAACTACGTCAACGCTCCGGTTATCGCCGCGGAGCGTGGCATCGACGTGTCCGAGCAGCGCTTCGCCGCCTCGCAGCACTACACGAACCTCGTTCGGGTGGTCGTCGCCGCGGATGGGGAGGAGATCGAGGTCTCCGGGACGACGATCGGCCCGGAGTCTCGCCTGTTCCTCGCCGGCGCGCTCGGCTTCGCGATCGACATCGAGTTGGCGCCGCGGATGGCGTTCTTCATCTACGACGACGTGCCCGGTGTCATCGGCAAGGTCGGCGTCATGTTCGGCGAGGCCGGCGTCAACATCGCGAACATGGCCGTCTCACGGACGAAGGAGGGCGGGAAGGCCCTGATGGCCTTCTCGATCGACAGCGCGGTCCCGCCCGAGCTTGTCGAGCGCGTCACCGCCTCTGGCTTCGATGAGGCCCGCTTCATCTTCCTCGGCTGACTAGCTGTAGGCGCAAGACCGGAATCCGCTAGCGCGAACTCCGGTCGCGCGAAGACCCCTAAAGGCGTCCGCTCGCGGCCGCGATCCCATCTGGTTTTCGCGCTACGCCCCAACCGCTAGATTCTCGCCGTGGTAGCGGCCTGGCCGGAGCCCGTCGAACGGGTGTCCTCCTTCCTGCGCGATGCGGGAGCCGAGGCTCGTATCGAAGAGTTCGCCGACGCTACGCCCACCGCGGCGGGCGCCGCTGAAGCTGTGGGATGCCCGCTCGACCAGATCGTGAAATCGCTCGTGCTCATCTGCGGAGACCGACCCGTCGTCGCACTCGTGCCGGGCGACCGCCGGGGGGATCCCGAGAAGGTGGCGCGCGCCGCCGGGTCGGCATCGGCACGCGTGGCGTCTGCGCAGGAGGTCGAGCAGGCGACGGGGTTTGCTCCCGGAGCGGTCGCTCCGTTCCCGCTCCCGCAGGTGGACACGATCCTCCTGGAGCGCACGCTGCTCCGCCATCCCCTCGTCTGGGCGGGAGCAGGCTCCTCGAGCCACTTGGTCGGCCTCGCTCCCACGGAGCTAGGCAGACTTGCCCGCGCACGGCCCACCGACGTCGTCAAGGACTACGATTTGCCTGGAGACAAGGGAGGCTGACCAGATGCAAGAGACCGAGAAGATCTGGGTAAACGGGGAGCTCGTCGACTGGGCGGACGCGAAGATCCACGTCGGCGCCCATGGACTGCACTACGGATCTGGCGTATTCGAGGGAATCCGTTGCTATGAAACCGAGAAGGGCCCGGCGGTCTTCCGCCTGCAGGATCACCTGCAGCGCCTCGAGGACTCGGCGAAGGTCCTGTACATGGACCTGCCGTACTCGACCGCGGAGCTCCGCGCCGCAACCCACGAGCTCGTCGCGGCGAACGGCCTGCCCACCTGCTACATACGTCCGATCGCGTTCTACGGCTATGGAGATCTAGGAGTCGCGACCACCGGGAATCCCGTGGATGTCGTCATCATCAGCTTCCCCTGGGGCGCATATCTCGGTGAGGAAGGGCTCGAGGCAGGCATCTCGACGATGGTCTCGAGCTGGGAGCGAGTCGGGCCGAACGTGATCCCACACGTCGCGAAGGCGACGGGGATCTACCTGAACTCGATGCTGGCGACGACCGAAGCACGACGAGCCGGCTACGACGAGGCGATCATGCTCAGCGGCGACGGCTACGTGGCTGACGGGCCGGGCGAGAACATCTTCATCGTCAAAGAGGGCCGGATCCTGACGCCGCCGCTCTCGATGTCGATCCTTCCGGGGATCACTCGCGACACGATCATCCACCTCGCGCGCGCTTTCGGCTACTCCGTGGAGGAGACGCTGCTCATCCGCACCGACCTCTACCTCGCCGACGAGATGTTCATGGTCGGGACCGCGACCGAGGTAGCCCCCGTCCGCTCCGTCGACGGTCGTGAGATCGGAGTCGGGCCGATCACGCTCGAGCTGCAGAAGGCGTACCTCGACGTCGTCAACGGCAGAGACCAGCGGTGGAGCGACTGGCTCGACGTGGTCGAGACGGCGCGCACGCCAGCAGAGGTTTGAGCGCTACCCGCTCAGTCCCACTCTCGAGCCCGTGGCTCGACGAGCGGGAGGCCGAGCTCGTCCTCGACGTGCTGCGTTCGGGACGACTCTCTCTGGGCCCTACGATCGACCGTTTCGAGGAGGCATTCGCGGAGGCCGTGGAAGCGCCGTACGCCGCTGCCGTCTCGAGCGGGACGGCCGGGCTTCATCTCCTCTGTATCGCGGCGGGAGTCGGCCCCGGCGATGAGGTCATCACCTCGCCTTACTCCTTCGTGGCATCCGCGAACTGCGCGATCTACGAGGGCGCAACGCCGGTGTTTGCGGACATCGACTCGCGCACGCTGAACCTCGATCCAGTGGCTGTCGCAGCTGCGGTAACCGACCGGACGAAGGCGGTTGTCGCCGTCGACATCTACGGGTACCCCTGCGAGCTGGACGAGTTGCGCGCGATCTGCGAACGGCACGGGCTCGCGGTGATCCAGGATGCGTGCGAGGCGCTCGGAGCACGCTACCGCGGGCAGCTACTCGGGTCGCACGGACCGTCGGCGGTATTCGCCTTCTATCCGAACAAGCAGATCACGACAGGCGAAGGCGGCATGGTCACGACCCACTCCGAGGACGAGTGGCGCCTCCTACGCAGTCTGCGAAACCAGGGACGCGCCGACTCGAGTGGCTGGCTCGAGCATGCCCGCCTCGGGTTCAACTATCGGATCGACGACGTGCGCGCGGCGATCGGCCTCGGGCAGCTCGAGAAGCTCGACCAGATACTCGAGAGGAGAGCCGCCGTGGCCGCTCGCTACACGGAGCTGCTCGGCAGCGTCGAGGGACTCGCGCTCCCGTGCGCTGACGACGACGCGCACGAGCGATCGTGGTTCGTCTATGTCGTGGCGCTTCCCTCAGGTACCGACCGCGAGGCGGTGATCGAGGCGCTCGACGCCCGCGGTGTCCAGACGGCCCGCTACCTGCCTTGCATCCATCTGCAGTCGTACATGCAGGAGCGATACGGCTTCCGTGCGGGTCTCTGTCCGGTCGCGGAGGACCTGAGCTCCCGCACGCTCGCGCTTCCCTTCCACGCGCTACTCGAGGAGCAGGACCAGCAGCACGTGGCCGGGGCGCTTCGCTCCGCGCTCTAATGGTGCGCCCGAGCCAGGGCGAGGCGCTCGGCGCTTGGATGATCTCGGGCGCTGTCACGCTCGCCGTCCTCGTCACGTACGGCCGGCTCGACACGGCCGAGCTCTACAACGTGTCGAACGAAGGACTGGCCGGCGGTCTCGGCCGAGCGGTCGTGCTCCTGAACTTCCCCATCGCGCTCGTTGCCATCGCGCTGACGCTCATAGCCGTCGCCGCGCTGCCGCGGAGGGCGTGGGTTTTCGCTGGACCGGCGATCGTTTTCTCCGCCGTCGTCGCCGTCGCTGTCGACCAGAACGATCTCGACGCTCGCTGGGTCAACGCTGTGCCGGCTCTCGGCGTCGCGCTGGCGCTTGCGCTGACGGTGGCGGCTGCACGTCGCGCTGGTTCGTCGTTCGCGCGGCGCCGGGCCGGTGATTCCGTGCGGCTAGTGGCCAGTGCCGTCGTCCTGGTCTTGTCTCTCCCGTGGATCGCCGCCGAGTTCGGCATCCACTTTCCGGGCGACGTCTTCCTCGGCGAGGAGCTCTACGCGGAGGACGACGGGCATGCCTTCGCAGCGGTCCACCTCGGTCATCACCACGGTGGCGACGGGGCTCTGCTCGTCCTCACGGCGTTTCTCCTGTCCCGCGTTCGGATGCCGTCAGGCTTGCTGCGGGTGGTTTCCACGAGCTATCTCGGGATCATGCTCGCCTACGGCGCTGTGAACTTCGCGCAAGACCTTTGGCATGAGCAGGTCGTCAAGCGCGGCTGGACAGACGTGGATATTCCTTCTGCGCTCGTCCCTGGAGCACGTCCGATCTGGCTCGTCATCGTCGTCCTGGCGGTGTTCGCCACGATGCTCTTGCTGCGAAAAGACGACAGTGACGCGGCCCTCCCCGCACGTGCATAGACGTCCTTCAAGGTGGCCGACGCTCATGCGCGCGCAGGCCCGTCTTCCGCTGGGACTCGCCGCCGCCCACGACGGTCGCGTCCTCGGGAGCGTCGCCCGCATGCTCGCCGGGAAGGTGCGCGAGGAAGACGGGGCAGTCGGCGGCGTGCCGGCCTCTCTGTTCAGGCCCGGGCGGGGGCGAGGACCGTGGCCGGCGGTCGTTCTCTTCCCCGGGATAACGAGACGCGGACGGGCGCACCCGGCGCTTCGCGCGATCGGACGCGGTCTCGCGGCGGCCGGACGCCTTGCGATCGTCGCCGAGCCCGAGGGCCTGGCCTTGGGGGAGCTGACTCCGACGTCAGTCCGGCAAGCGCGAGCTGCGGTCGAGGCAGCTCTCACGAGACCGGACGTCGCGCACCGCCATGCTGCGCTCGTCGGAGTCTCGGGCGGAGGAACGCTCGCGCTGCTGACCGCCGCCGATCCGGATCTGGCAGAGCGGGTGTCGATCGTTCTCGCGCTCGCGCCGCTCAACAACGTCTCCGAGGCGATCCGCGTCATCACGACGGGGGTCTATCGCGATGGCGACAGGCTCGTGCCCTTCGCGTCCGGCGACTTCTTCAGGCTCGTCATCGCCAAGTCGGTGGTCGCGTGTCTCCCGCAGGCAGACGACCGCACAGCACTTCGATCGCGCTTGCAGTCTCTGGATGACTATGCGCCCGAGCCCCTTACATGTCTGCGCGAGTGGCCTCGGGACGGGCTCGGACCTCCTGCACGCGCCGTCGTCGCCCTGTTGGCGAACAACGATCCTCAGCGCTTCGACGAGTTCTACACCGCGCTCCCGGAGGAGCTTCGAGCCGCTGTCGGCCTGCTTTCTCCGATCACCGTCGCCGCACAGATCACTGCGCCGGTCGAGCTCGTCGTCGCTCGCGCGGATAAGTACATCGCGTTGGCTGACGCGCTCTCGTTCTCGGCGATGTGTCCGACCGCGAGGCTCACCATTCTCGAATCGCTCACGCATGTCGTCCCGACCATCTCGCCGTCCGCCGCGCGCGATCTGGCACGGTTCGACGGCATCCTCGTGCGGTTACTCGCAGCGTCATACTCCTGACGATGACGCCGCCGCGCATGGTCTTCCTGGGCTTCGGCAAGTACGCGCGCGCAGACAAGATCTACGCGCTCGAGCCGCTCGTCGGCGACGAGCGCGGCGGTGGGAAGCGCACACGGGTTTGGATCGAGGGCATAGCCGCAGCGGTCGTTGCGTCTCGCACGGAGCGCACGATCCTGCACGACATGGGACACGAGAGCGGGGACTCGGTTGTCCTCGACCAGGCGCTGGACCTCGCGGAGCGCCTCGCCGCGGCTGCCGAGGAGGGGCGGGTCGATCTCGGCGATCTCGGGCGCCGCGCACGCCGGGTGCTCGCGGCCACGGCCAGGTCCTCGGAGGCCGAACAGCTCTTCTGATCGCGACTCTCGACAGCGGCTTTTTCGCGAGGGACGTGCACGTGGTCGCGCGAGATCTCATCGGAGCGATGTTTCTCGCCGACGGCGCCGGCGGCGTGGTCGTGGAGACCGAGGCCTACGCTTCGGACGATCCCGCGAGTCACTCCTACCGTGGACGGACCGGGCGGAACGCGACGATGTTCGGGCCGGCGGGACACCTATACGTCTACCGCTCGTACGGAATCCACTGGTGCGCGAACGTCGTTTGCGGCGACGATGGCGTCGGCGCCGCTGTGTTGCTCCGTGCGCTCGAGCCGATCCAAGGCATCGCTGAGATGCAGGCCCGTCGCGGGCTCGCCGACATCGCGCTGCTCTGCTCGGGCCCAGGCCGTCTCTGCCAGGCGCTCGGCATCACCGGCGAGCACGACGGCGTTCCGCTCGACCGTCCGCCTTTCGAGCTTCGCGCAGCGGAAGCGCCGCCGGAAACCATCAGCGGGCCGCGCGTCGGAATCAGTCGCGCGAGCGAGCGCCCCTGGCGCTACGTGCTCAGGAACTCCCTCTTCGTGAGCCGTCCCCGACCACTAGCCTGATCTTCAGCCCGGGAGCTGCAGCAACGCCTGCCTCCCGGCTCTGCCTGACGATCACGCCTCGCGGACCCGGCGCTGACACCGCACGGAGTTCGAGCCGGAGACGGCGAATCTCGCCGCTCGCGCCCGCGAGACTCGACCCTACGAAGTTCGGTATGAGCCCGTGGCGCGCCACCGTGACCGAGAGGCGCACCGAGTCGCCCGCCGAGAGACCTCCAGCGCGGGGATCCTGGTCGACGACCACTCCAGGTCGACGGCCGGCTTTTCCCGGCACGTAGATCAGCGTCGCAGCGAGCGGCTGCGCACCCAAGTGGGCGACCGCGACCGGCTCGGTCATTCCGACGACCAAAGGCACCTGAACCTCGTTCGGCTTGCAGTCCGCGGTCGTGCTCGGGACCGCGCCGGAGAAGTACACGAGCAGCCGCGCGCCGCGGCAGACGCCGTTGTCGACCTGCCATTCCCCTTCGCGCCTCACGACCCACGTGGAGACGCCGCCCAGAGACGGCGGGTAGTCGAAGGAGGGGTTCTCGTCGGAGTCCTCGAGGCTCGAGACGAACTCCTTCCAGATCTGCGCGGGCAGGGTCCCCCCGGTCACCGGCTCGCCGCCGAACTCTGTGAGCATCGGCCGCAGCCGGTCCGGATACCCGACCCAGACGGCGACCGCGAGCTCTGGCGTGTAGCCGACGAACCACGCGTCGGCGTAGTTGTCGGTCGTGCCGGTCTTCCCGGCGACGCTCTGCCCGGAGATGCTGGCTCGCGTGCCGGTGCCCCCGCGCACGACGTCTTGGAGGATGTCAGTGAGCACCGCGGCCTGGTCCGATTCGACCACCTGGGTCGGACTGGGGGCGTTCTCCTCGACCTGGCTGGCCCGAATCCGCTCGACGCTCTCGACAACGCGGGGCCGGTCGCCGAAGAGCGAGCCATCGACCCGCCTGCCGCCGTTTGCGATCGTGGCGTACGCGCGGGCCATCTCGAGTGGGTTCACCGCCCCGGAGCCGAGCCCGATCGAGAAGTACGCATCGAGCGGGCTCTTGATGCCGAGCGCGTGTGCGGTCTTCACTATCTCCTTGGGACCGACGATGTCGGTGAGCTGCGCGTACACCGTGTTGTCCGAGGAGACCATCGCGCGGCTCAGGCTGACTCCGCCCAGATACGTGTGGTCGTAGTTCGTCACCTTCCAGATCCGGTCGCCCGCATCGATCGAGACCGGTCGCGAGTCGAGCTCAGTCGCCGGCGAGATTCCCTCGCGCATCGCCGTCGCGAGCACGATCGGCTTGAAGGCGGAGCCGGGTTGCCGCTCGGCCTGGGCTGCGAGGTTGAACTGGCTCTCTCGGAAGTTCCGGCCACCGAACATGGCTCTCACGGCGCCGGTCTCCGGCTCGACCGCGACCAGAGCGGCTGCCGGCCCGTCCGGATTTCGCAGAATCTTCTCGATCGCCTTTCGGGCACGGTCCTGGAGCTCGAGGTCGATGGTCGACGTCACTCGAAGGCCACCGCCGAAGACGCGCCCTGCGCCGTACTTCTCGACCAGCTGGTCCTTGACGTAGTTCACAAAATAGGCCGCCGGCCCGCGCGTGCCGGGAAGGCGGACGTCTTCGGGAAGGGGCAGCAGAGCGTTGCTTGCGCGCCGGTAGTCCGCCCGGGTGACCTTCCCCTGCCCGAGCATGAGACCGAGCACATGGCGTCGTCGCTCCTTTGCGCTTCGCGGACTCGTGACCGGGTCGTATCTCGCCGGGTCGGCCGGGATTCCCGCGAGCAGCGCGGCCTCGTGGAGCTCGAGGAACTTCGCGCCCTTGTCGAAGTACGCGCGCGAGGCCTGCTGGATCCCGTGTGCCCCGTTTCCGAAATAGATCGTGTTCAGATATGCGGTGAGGATGCGATCCTTGCTCCACCGCTGCTCGAGCTGCCAGGCGAGCGCGGCCTCACGCACCTTACGCGCGAGCGTCCTCTCGTTTCGGATGTACGCGTTCTTGACGAACTGCTGCGTGATGGTCGAGCCACCCTCGACGATCGCCTGCCGGCGGACGTCGGCCCAGAGAGCGCGCGCGACGCCCCGGACGTCGATGCCCTTGTGGTCGAAGAAGCGCTGATCCTCGACGGAGACGATCGCCTGCCGCATGATCGGCGCAATGTCCTCGGTGGCGACGAGGACCCGGCTTTCCTCTCCTCGAAGCACGGCGAGAACGCGCCGACCGTTCGAGGCATAGACGACGGTGTCCACGTCCGAGCGCTGTGTCGCCGGATCGAGCGAAGGGATCTCGCTCGCCACCGCGCGAACGAGCCCGAACGTGAATGCGAGCGTCGAGAGCGAGGTCAAGACGCCGAGCAGCGCCGCAAGACGACGCTTGCGAACTCGGCGCCGGCGACGCGGCGAACCCGTCTCTCTCCGAACCCGCAAGGGAGGAAGTGTAGGGCCGCTGAGCTTCCTAGTTAGACAGGCGCCGATGCGACGATCGGATCGTTGGCCGAAACCTCGACGCCGCCGGCCTCCTCGATCGTCACAGCCACGACGTCACCGGTGTTGACGGTCCCTTCGAGGCCGACCCAGTCGAGCCCGTCTTGCCCGGGGAAGAGTCCGGCGGGAGAGGCATTCTCGCCTTCGAAGATCCACAGCTCGTAGGTCTTTCCCGTCGGCGCGGGGTCGAGCCCGTCGAGGACGAGCACGGCACGACCGCCGTCGTCCACCACGAGGCGGCCATCGCCCGCTTCGAGCGCGACGGTGCGCGCGTCCGGGTCGGCAAGAACCGCCGCCGCCTGTCGTTCCCGCTCGAGCGCCAGGCGCGCGTCGTCGAGATCGCCTGAGAGCTGCGTGGCCCAGAGGCCCACCGCGAGCGCTAGGACCGCGGCGATCGCCGCTGCCGCGCCCAGCGCGGGAACGATTCGTCGCCGGCGCGACTCGAGAGGAACGACGACCTGGCGCTCCGCTCGAGCCGCGGCGAGGATCCGGCCGCGAAGCTCCGGGTTCGGCGCAGGACCGGAGGCGGCGACCGCGAGCGCCTCCGTCGTCTCCCAGAAGGAGGTCAGCTCTGCACGGCACCGCTCACAGTCTGCGAGGTGCGTCTCGTACGCCCACCGTTCGTCGGCGTCGAGCGCGTCGAGCGCGTAGCCGGCGGTCAGCTGGTGAATTCCGGTTTCCATGACCCTTCCTGAGACGATTCGTCGAGGAGCTCCCGGAGCCTTGCGAGCCCCGAGAACATCCTGCTCTTGATCGTGCCGAGCGGTACCCCAAGCCTTTTGGCGAGCTCGGACTGCGAAAAGCCGCCGTAGTACGCGAGCTCGAGCGCCTCCCGCTGCACATCCGGAAGCTGCCGAAGGGCCTCTTGAACCCGCTCTCGTTCAAAGCGCAACCATGCAGCCTCGTCGGTGGGCTCGGAGACTTGACCCTGGGCAGCGATGGTCTCCTCGCCCAGAGGCTCGGTTCGGCGTCGCTCCTCTCGGCGAACGAGATCGACCGCACGACGGTGGACGAGCGTCAGTATCCAAGTGCTGGCCTTTGCCCGCTCCGCGCGGAACGAGGCCGCGCTGCGCCACACGGCGAGGAAGCCTTCCTGCACCGCATCCTCCGCAAGCCGGTCGTCGCGGAGCACGCGCACCGCCAGCCCGTACGCGATTCGGCCGACGCGGTCGTACAGCTCTGCCAGTGCGCCTTCGTCGCCACGGGCGACCTGCGCAACCAGGGCCTCGTCGGAAAGGTGAGCGTGCTGCTTGCGCATTGACCAGGTGGGCTGAACCGTAGACGCTAGCACTGGGGTAGAGGAAAGCGCTTCCACGTTGGCTGTTTCGTCTTGGAGGGCGCGTTGGTTCGTTTTGCAGGAGCCGCCGAACCACCCCGGCCCCGAGCGCGAACCACACCCGTCCCATCACTTGAAGCAGGAAGGAGTGCAGATGCACAAAGGCATCACCGCGGTCGCGTTCGTCGCGCTGCTGGCAGCAGCAGCCGTCGTGGGCGCCGCGAAACTCGGTCCGGGGAACGGCACGGCCTCGAGCCACCGGGAGGCTCCGCTCATCGCGGAGGACCCGACTGCCGACAACACGGACCTGTACGCGTTCCGAAGCCCGGACCGACCCGACACGGTCACGATCGTGTCCAACTGGATCCCGGCCGAGGATCCGGCCGCCGGCCCGAACTACTTCACGTTCTCGCCCTCGGCTCGCTACAACATCTACATCGACCGGAACGGCGACGCCCGTCCGGACGAAACCTTCCGGTTCCGCTTCTCGCGGACAGCCGGTCCGCTGTTCCTGGGGAACACGGTGCAGAAGTACACGGTGACCCGGAACGGCAAGCTGTACGCTCGCGGAAGCACGCCGCCCAACAACATCGGGCCGCGCGCGACCCCGAACTACCGCCAGCTTGCTGCGAAGGGGGTCCTCTCGGTTGGCGGGGCGAGGATCTTCGCCGGCCAGCGCGACGACCCGTTCTTCGGTGACATCGGGGCGGTCTTCGATCTCCTGGCGATCCGCAAGGGCACGGGCAACATGGGCGGCGGCAAGGACTTCTTCGCCGGGTATGCCGTCCACTCGATCGCGTTGCAGATCCCGGTCTCGCAGCTCAACGCGAAGAACAGCACGATCGGCGTCTGGTCGTCGACCGACCGCCGCAACGTGACCATCGGCAACAAGGTCCGTAGGGGCTGGACGCAGGTCTCGCGCATCGGCAACCCGCTGGTGAACGAGCTCGTCGTCCCGACGCCGTTCAAGGACCTCTGGAACCGGTCTGTGCCGGTCAACGACAAGCAGTTCGCAGGGCCGGTGCTCAAGCCGATCCTCGCGAAGCTGATGAACGACCTCTACAAGGTGAACGCGCCCGAGAACAACCGAGACGACCTCGTGGCCGTCTTCGGCACGGGTGTGAACGGCCTGAACTTCACCGGGCCGACCGTGGCCGACCTGCTGCGGCTGAACTACTCGATCCCGGTCACGCCAGCCGGCACGATGAATCGTCTCGGCGTCATCGGTGGCGACAACGGCGGGTTTCCGAACGGACGCCGCCTCGGCGACGACGTGATCGATGCCGCCGAGCAGGTCATGGCGGGCTTCCTCAAGGGCAACAAGGTTCCGCTTGGGGATGGCGTCAACGCCGACGACCGCGACCTGCTCCCCGGCTTCCCATACGCCGCGGATCCGCAGAGCGGTTTCGACAACACCAAGGGCAAGTAGGACAACTGCGCAGGGGTCAGATCTCCGGATCTGACCCCTGCGTCACCCGCTGAACCGCTTTAGGCTGTACCGCGAATCACTCGCGTGAAGGCTCTCGTCTCCGCCCTCCTCGCCGTCGCCGCAGCCGCGCTGCTGGCTCCCGGTTCGGCGTCGGCGCATCCTCTTGGCAACTTCACCGTCAACCGGTACGCGGGGATCGAGCTCTCGGGCAGCGACACCTATGTTCGCTACGCGCTCGACCTCGCGGAGATCCCGACGTACCAGCTCAGCGCCGAGGTTCGCGCTCCTGGGTATCCGGCTCGCCTCGCTCGCCAGCTCGAGCTCACGCTCGACGGGGAGCGCGTTCCCCTCCTCGTGCTCGAGAGCCGCGTCGTCCGCCGTCCTGGCGCAGGCGGCCTGACGACACTCCGTCTCGACGTCGTCTACGTCGCCGTAGGGAGTGGGGCAGAGCTGGTCTTCCAAGACCGTTCGTTTGCCGGTCGCATCGGCTGGCGCGAGGTGACTCTTTCTGCCCGTGACGGCGCAAGTATCGTGCGATCCGACGTGCCCAGCATGAGTGAGAGCTCGGCCCTTCAAAAGTACCCCAAGGATCTGCTTCGCTCGCCTCTCGACGTGTCGACCGCCGCTGCGGTCGTCGAGCTGGGCGACGGTCCTGGATCCCCGCCCGCGGTAGGCGCCGCGCCCGCTCCGGAACATGAGTCCGGAGGCTTCGAGGCCTTGATCGAACGGGGCGATGTCTCGCTCGGCGTGCTTTTCCTCTCGCTTCTGATCGCGGCGTTCTGGGGCGCCGTGCATGCCCTTACTCCGGGGCACGGAAAGGCTCTCGTCGCCGCCTACCTCGTCGGGACGAAGGGAACGCCTCGTCACGCTTTCCTGCTTGGCGGCACGGTGACGATCGCGCACACGGCCGGCGTGTTCGCGATCGGGATCGTGACCCTCGCTCTCTCCCAGTTCATCCTCCCGGAGCGGCTCTATCCCTGGCTCACGCTCGCCTCGGGACTCCTGGTCGTCGCTGTGGGCGCGTCGGTGCTGCGCCAGCGGCTTCGCTGGCGAGGGCGCCGAGCTCATGACGACAACCATCACGACCACGGTCACGACCATGGCCACGATCACCACCACCATCACACTGGCGACGAGCTGACCTCGAAAGGCATCCTCGGGGTGGGAATCGCGGCGGGCCTCCTGCCGTGCCCCTCCGCGCTCGTCGTGCTGCTCTCCGCGATCGCGCTCCACCGGGTCGGACTCGGGCTCGCCTTGATCCTCGCGTTCAGCGTGGGACTGGCGGCGACGATCACCGGGATCGGTCTGGTCGCCGTCTTCGCACGGCGCGCGTTCGGACGTCTCTCGCTGGATGGGCCGCTTATCCGCACGCTGCCTGCGGTCAGCGCAGCTCTCATCCTCGTCGTGGGCATCGCGATCACGGTGAAGGCGCTCCCCGGCGTCCTCTAGCGCGACCCCGAACCGAAACCGTCGCGTGGGCGAACAAGAGTCATGTTCGGGCTCGACGACTGGATTGCGGGGCTCTCGGAGGGTGCTTCGATCGCCGTTGTCTTGCTCGTCGGGGTGCTGTTGGGGCTACGCCACGCCACCGACCCGGACCACATCGCCGCAATGACAACGCTCGTCGCGTCAGGCCGCGAGCGGGCGGCGAGATCAGCCGCGAGACTCGGCGCCTGGTGGGGAATCGGGCACGGCATCACGCTCATCGTCTTCGGCGTGCCGATCCTCCTCGCCGAGCACTACCTTCCTGAGCGAGTTCAGCAGGGAGCGGAGACCGCCGTCGCCGCGCTGATCGTCTTTCTCGGGCTTCGCCTTCTCGTCCGCTGGCGGCACGGCTACTTCGATCTGCATGCACATCCGCATTCGGAGCAGGAGCACCGCCATCAGGTGCGCACGCCTCTCGGGGCGCTCGGGATCGGCCTCGTCCACGGCATCGGCGGGAGCGCGGGTGTGGGAATCCTGCTCCTGGCGGCGATCCCCTCGGAGAAGGTGGCGGTCGCGTCATTGCTCCTCCTCGCCCTCTTCACGGCGATCTCGATGTCGCTGGTGACGGTGGGCTTCGGCCTTACGCTCTCGGCGCGCCCGGTTCAGTCCGCAGCCAACGCGGTCGTCCCCGTGCTCGGGGTCGCCGGTCTCGCGTTCGGACTCTGGTACGCCGCGGCGGCCTGGAGCTTGGCCTCCTACCCGTTCTGATCGTCCGCTCAGGATTAAGACGCGCGCAAGATCCGCGCGCTCGAATACCGATGTCGGGGTTCTACCCGACGTACCTTCAACCGGAGGTGAGAATGCGCAAGTTCATGGTTGCGGCCTTGGCCGCATTGGCTCTTCCCGCGCTCGCGCTCGCGTCGTCCCAGGCGATGAGCCCGATCGTATCGTCGAAGCTGAAGGGCTCGAACGAGGTGCCTGCGAAGGGCGATCCGAACGGCGCCGGCTTCGTCGTGGTCACGTTCAAGGCGGCGAAGGGCATGGCGTGCTGGGAGTTCAAGGGCGTCAAGGGGATCAACGCACCGAACGCGGCACACATCCACAAGGGCCGGAGCGGTGTGGCCGGGCCCGTCGTGATTCCGCTCGGAGCTGCCTATAAGACGAAGGGCTGCCAGGCGGCCAAGAAGGGCCTCATCGAGGCCATCGAGACGAATCCGAATCGCTACTACGTGAACATCCACAACGCGAAGTACCCGGGAGGCGCGCTCCGCGGCCAGCTCGTCGCCGGGATGGAGGGGTAGGAAGGTTGCAAACCGGGGTCTGGCTGAAGCCAGACCCCGGTTGCTGTCTACCTATCCGAAGGTGAAGGCGTAGCCCTCGACGCCCGGCGAGAAGCGAAGCTCCAGCAGACCCCGCTTCAACTTCGGAAACCGCGCGAGCGTGTACAGCCGGGGGAGGCCGGAGACCGCCACCGACTTCACCTGCCGTCCGTCGACCCGGACTTGGACGCGTCCCTCGCCCGCGAGCACGAGGAAGATGTCGTTGGCCTGGAAACGGAGTTGCAGGCGGGCGTCCTCGCCGGCGCGGGCGTGCTCCGGGGTCAATGTCCAGCGGCCCGAGTACGCGAGCTCATCCTGGGTTAGCGCACGCGTCGAGAAACGGTAGGGCGCCTCCTTGTCGAAGATGACCGGGCTGCCCGCGTAGCGGTCGAGGCGCGCGTAGCCGAGGTACGACTCAGGCGTCGTGATGTCGCTCGGCGTCTCATCGGTCACGGAGGTGCGCCGGGTCTTCGCCTTTTCGCCCAGCAGGCGCCGGATCCAGCTCTCGGTCTCGCCGTACGCGCCCTCGCCGAAGTGCGTGTAGCGCACGCGGCCGGTCTTGTCGATGAGGTACTTCGCGGGCCAGTAGTCGTTGTTGTACGCCCGCCACGTCGCGAAGTCGTTGTCGAGGGCGACCGGATAGGGGAGCCCGAGTCGCTTCACAGCGGAGCGCACGTTCGATGGGACGCGCTCGAAGGCGAACTCCGGCGCGTGAACTCCGACGATTGTCAGCCCGGCACGTCGATATGCCTTGTCCCACGCTTTCAGATGGGGAAGCGTGCGGAGGCAGTTGATGCACGAATACGTCCAGAAGTCGACGATCACGACCCTCCCGCGCAATCCGGCAATGGAGAGAGGCTTGCCGTCAGGCGTGTTCTGCCATTCCTTCAACCCCTGGAATTCGGGGGCGCGTGGAGCATTGGACACCTGCGTGCCTGCCGCAAGCGCGTCACCCGAGCCCGTCAGATCCCGAAGCTCCTTGCGCACCGCCGAGTTCTCCTCGAGCTTCTCCTGGAACGTCGTGCCGTACGCGGGAAGCGCGGTGGTCACCTTCTGATCGAGACCGAACGCAATTGCGAGCGCCCCAACACCGAGGAGGGCCCCGGCGACCATGCGGGTCGACGCCGCGTGCGTGCGGAGGAGCTTGACCCCGGATGTCAGCCGCTGGCCGCCGATCGCGATCGCGAGCATCGGGATCGCCGCGCCGATTGCGTACGCGCCCGTCATGAGGACGATCCGGGGCCCGACGTCACCGCTCGCTGAGAGAACCGTCACCGCAGCGAGCACAGGGCCCGCACAGGGAACGAAGACGAGGCCGAGGCTAAGGCCGAGCACGAGGCCGTTTCCGTCGGTCGACGGGCGGCGGCGCGTCAGGAAGAGCAGCGGGCGCTCGAGCAGCCACGCTACGCGCCGCGAGAGGAGGCTGGCGGCCATCACCAGCATGGCCGCGATCGCCAGGTCGCGAAGGAGGTCTTCCGGAAGCCCGAGCGCGGTCAGAAGCGCACCCCCTGCCAGCGTGAAGACGGTGAACGAGAGAACGAGGCCCGCGATGATCACGTAGGGCCTCCGGCGATCCATGCTCGACGCGCTGCCGGCGAGTATGAGCGGCAACACGGGCAACATGCACGGCGAGAGCGAGGTGATGACGCCCGCGACGAACGCAACCCCGAGGAGGATCAGCACAGCCGAAGGGTACGAGTCACGGGATTACGAAGGAGTGAATTCGGGCGGCGGAGGTAGTTAGTCTGCGGCGGATGGACGAGCTGCTCGACCTCGACGACGCGGAGCGGCTGGCCCAGAAGGTCGTCCCAGCCGACGCTTGGAGCTACATCACCGGCGGCGCGGGGGACGAGCGAACTCTGCGCTGGAACCGAGAAGCGTTCTCACGGTTCCGGCTTCGTCCACGAGTGCTGATCGACGTTTCGGCCATCTCGACCGAGACAACGGTCCTCGGAACGCCAGTCTCGATGCCAGTGCTCGTGGCGCCCATGGCCTTCCAGGCGATAGCCCACGAGGATCACGAGCTCGCCATGGCCCAGGGTGCGGCGGCGGCTGGGACGGTGATGTGCCTGTCGACGGTCGCAACGGCGACTCCGAGTGACGTTGCAGCCGCCGCACCGGACGGGTCGCGGTGGCTTCAGATCTATGTGTTTCGCGACCGTGAGGTCAGCGACGAGGTGATCGCCCAGGCGTTGGATTCGGGCTTCTCGGCGCTCGTCCTCACAGCCGACCTGCCCGTCTACGGCATCCGGCACCGCGAGGCGCGGCTCGGGTTCGAAGCCCCTGAGGGGAACGTCCCCGCCATCGTCGCTGCCCGGGCCCGGGGGGGAGAGACGGATCGGCATCACGCCCTCGGCCTGCTCGAGCCGGGGCTGCAATGGGACTATGTGACCGAGCTCCGCGAGCGGTGGAAGGTGCCGATCGTCGTCAAGGGACTCGTCACGGCCGAGGATGCGCTCCTCGCCTGCCAACACGGCGCGTCTGCCGTGGTGGTCTCCAACCACGGCGGCCGGCAACTCGACGGCGTCATCGCCTCGCTCGAGGCGCTCCCTGAGGTGGTCGAGGCGGTCGGTGACCGGGCGGAGGTCTACCTCGACGGGGGCGTCCGCAGAGGATCGGACGTCGTCATGGCGCTCGCACTCGGCGCGCGTGCGGTCCTCGTCGGGCGGCCGGCGATGTACGGACTCGCCTTCGGAGGCGCGAAGGGCGTGCAGCAGGTGCTCGAGATCCTGCGCGACGAGGTCGAGAACGCACTGGCGTTGCTCGGATGCCGTTCCGCGGCTGAGGTCACGCGCGCCCACGTGACGCAGGCCTGAGCGCTGTGAGTATCGCTGAGCTGACGCGGAACGCCGTTCACGTGCTGCCCCATGGCGGCCTCGAGGCGAAGCTCGCGCTCGGGCGCCCGTTGCGGGTGAAGATGGGAATCGACGTTACCGCGCCGGACGTGACGCTGGGTAATGGGATTCCGCTCCAGCGCATGGCCGCGTTTCAGCGGGCGGGCCATATCGGAGTATTGATCGTGGGCGATTACACGACGCGAATCGGTGATCCCTCGGGTCGCTCCGCGGCTCGACCGATTCTCTCCGGCGAGGAGATCGACGCGAACGCGAAGCGGTTCGTCGAGCAGGCGTCCACGATCATCGATCCGAAACGCACCGAAGTTCGCTTCAACGGGGAATGGCTGGCGAAGCTCGACTTCGCTGAGGTGCTGAGGCTTACGCGAGCAATTACGGTCGCCCAGATCCTCGAACGCGACGATTTCGCCAAGCGCCAACGGGCGCGCGAGCCAATCTCCGTCTCGGAGCTCCTCTACCCCCTGATGCAGGCCTACGACTCAGTTGCAGTCCAGGCCGACGTCGAGCTTGGGGGGACTGATCAACTCTACAACCTGCTCGCCGGTCGCGAGGTGATGGAGGCGTACGGGCTCGAGCCGCAGGTTGTGCTGACCGTCGAGTATCTCGTGAGTTGGGATGGCGCCGGCATGAGCGCCTCGCGGGGGAACTACATCGGCGTCAGAGAAGACCCCGACGAGCAGTTCGGGAAGGCGATGCGTATTCCGGACGACCTCCTGTCGCAGTGGTACCGGCTGGTGCTGGAATCGAATGACGATCCGCCGGCCGAAGATCCTCTCGCCGCGAAGCTCACCCTCGCGCGCTGGATCGTCACCCGTTCGCACGGGGCCGACGCTGCTGCGGCGGCAGAGCAGCACTTCACTCGCGTCGTCCGAAAGGGACAGGCGCCCGAGGAAGTGCCGGAGGCGATGCTTCCGCCGGGCGATCTCATCCATCTGCCGGCGCTGCTGGCGGAATGCTTCCAGCTGTCGACGAGTGAAGCGCGACGGCTCATCTCACAAGGTGGGGTCAAGATCGACGGAGACGCAGTCGACGAGCTCGACCTGCCTCGCGACGCGCTCGCGGGGGCGATCGTGCAGGCCGGAAAGCGCCGTTTCGTCCGCTTCTCGGGCTGATCGAGACCCTTGTCCGGGGGACGTTCAGAGCCCCCTCGGTGTGCTACCATCCTCCGGTCGCCCGAGAGGGTGGCGCAAGAATCCTGTCACTCGACGAACTGGAGCGCCTTCGAGCGAACCCATACGACCAGTGTGGTTCCGCCCCAAGGCCTCTGGCGCGAGTCAGAGGTTTTTTGTTGCCGCCAGCAAAGCGGCGCGGTCTTTGAAAACTCAACAGCGTAACGTCGAGACCTCTCGTCGGCTGCCTCCGTTTACTCGGAGATGGCTCGGCGTGAGGCATTAGATCCCGTTTACCCCTTTGGGGAAAACGAATCGAGCATCGAGCTCGAACTGAAGACTGCTCTCTATTCGTAGAGGGCGCATAGTCTCTTCACGGAGAGTTTGATCCTGGCTCAGGACGAACGCTGGCGGCGCGCTTAACACATGCAAGTCGAGCGAGAACCGGGACTTCGGTCCTGGGGACAGCGGCGAACGGGTGAGTAACACGTGGGTAATCAACCCTCGGCACCGGGATAGCCCGAGGAAACTCGGATTAATACCGGATGGCCCCTCCGACTCTCGAGTCGGTCGGGAAAGGTAGCTTAGGCCTCTGGCCGGGGACGAGCCCGCGGCGGATTAGCTTGTTGGTGGGGTAATGGCCTACCAAGGCGACGATCCGTAGCTGGTCTGAGAGGACGATCAGCCACACTGGGACTGAGACACGGCCCAGACTCCTACGGGAGGCAGCAGTGGGGAATCTTGCCCAATGGGCGAAAGCCTGAGGCAGCGACGCCGCGTGAGGGAAGAAGGCCTTCGGGTTGTAAACCTCTTTCAGGAGGGACGAAGCTACTCGGGTGAATAGCCCAGAGG
>JACDCN010000117.1:4356-6732 GCA_013817555.1 Actinomycetota bacterium | reverse complement strand
CACGCGTGGGGCTCACAGGCTCGCCGCACGAAGCGACGGCGATCGAGGACGCCGAGTTCGTCGTCTTCGATCTCGAGACGACCGGTCTTTCCGCGATCCGCTGTCGCATGTGTGAGATCGGAGCAGCCAGGGTGCGCGCGCTCGCCGTCGAGGACACATACGAGACGCTGGTCAACCCAGGCTCGGCGCTTCCGTCGTACATCGCCGCGTTGACAGGAATCCGCGACGGAGACCTGAGGAGGGCGCCGCGGGCGGAGCTGGCCGTCCGCCGCTTCCTTGCCTTCGCGGGTGACGCTCCCCTCGCCGCGCACAACGCGCGCTTCGACATGGCGTTTCTCGAGCGTGAGGTCGAACGGCTCACCGGTCGGCGCGTCGCGGCGCCCGTCGTGGACACGGTCTGGCTCGCGCGGCGGCTCCTCCAGCGACGCACCGAGCGTTTTTCGCTCTCCTCACTCGCGCACTTCTTCGGGACCTCGACGAGCCCCTGTCACCGTGCGCTGCCCGATGCGGTCGCGACCGCGGAGATCCTCGTCTCGCTGCTCGGCCTCGCGCAGGAGCGCGGAGCGAGAACGTTGGCGGACGTCCTCGAGCTCGCGGCCCCTCGCGCTCGCAAGCTCCACTCGAGGCGGTCGTTGATCGCCGGAGCCCCCACCGGCCCCGGCGTCTATCTCTTCCGCGACCGGAACGACACGGTCCTCTATGTCGGCAAGGCGCGCGATCTCCGCGCACGGCTTCGCTCGTACTTCTCGGGCTCGCGGCAGCGACCGGCAGTGGAGGCCGCGCTCGGCGCGCTCGACCGTGTCGAGTGGCGTCAGCTCGGCTCGGAGCTCGAGGCTGTGCTCGAGGAGCTCCGACTGATTCGCGAGCTCCGACCTCCGGCGAACGCGCGGGCCGGACGGCCGGAGCGGTACGCGTACCTCATGCAGCGCGGCGCCCGTTGGGTGGTCGGCACGGAGCCAGGCCCGCACGGGCCGATCAAGAGCCGGAACCGAGCCCGGCTCGTCGCGCGCGCTCTCGACGGCTTCGAGGGCGACGATCCGGCAGACGCCCTTCCCGCGCTCCGCGCAAGGCTGCGTCGGCTCGCGTGCGATCTCCGCTTCGAGGACGCGGCGCGCGTGCGCGACCGGGTGAAGGCACTTGAGGAGGCGACCGCGCAGTTCGGAGAGCTCGATCGGCTTCGTGCGTTGAGCGTCTGCCTACTCACGCCTGCGCGAGAGGCGGGGTTTCGCCGTGCCTTCTTCATCACGGGCGGACGGCTGGCCGCCGTGAGAACGGTTCCTGCGGGTCCGGCGGGGAGGATCGAGGTGGAGGCTGGCATCGCGGAGGCGGCACTCACCGAGACCTCCTTCGCTCCCGAAGACGCCGACGTTCTCATGCTCGTGGGCGGCTTCATACGACGCCCGGGGCCGGAGCTTCGCATCGTCTCGCTGGATGCAGCGGAGATCCTCGCCGCGTGAGACACGCAGCCCGGTGAGGCGCGTAGCCTTGATGCATGGAGATTCGAGCCTTCCCCGACCGCCTCGCGCAAGCCGTCGAGCGCAAGCGCAGCCAACTCGTGGTGGGCCTCGACCCGCGTCTTGACGTCCTCCCGATGGAGCTCCGCGGGGAGGCAGTGCTCGGTCGCGCGGCCGCGGCGAGTGCGGTGGCGCGTTTCTGCAAGGGGATCGTCGATGCCGTCGGCCCGTACGTCGTCGCGGTCAAACCACAGGCGGCGTTCTTCGAAGCTCTCGGTTCGGACGGGATCCGCGCGCTCGAGGAGGTTTGCGCCTACGCGCGGTCGATCGGCCTGCTCGTGATCCTCGACGCCAAGCGCGGGGACGTGGGCTCGACCTCGCGTGCGTATGTGGCCGCCTACCTCGAGCCAAACGAGGAAGGGGTTCCGCTGGCAGACGCGATCACCGCGAGCCCCTATCTCGGTCTGGATGCGGTCGAGCCCTTCCTCGCCGCGTGCAGGAGGCACGGTTCGGGAGTCTTCTTCGTCGTCCGCACGTCGAATGCTGGAGCTGCCGATGTACAGGATGCGACCCTCTCCGACGGTCGGCCGCTGTGGCAGCACCTCGCGACACTCGTGCACGAGTGGGGCCAGCCGCTCGTCGCCGAGGGCGGCCTCTCGAGCGTCGGCGCGGTCGTCGGCGCGACCCTGCCACGCGCCGTCTCGGAGGCACGACGACTCATGCCGCAGACACCGATGCTGCTGCCCGGGGTCGGGGCACAAGGCGCGACACCGGCCGACGTGGCGCGCGCGTTTACGAGCGGGCCTGCGAGCGCGCTCGTCACCGCGTCCCGGTCGGTGATCTTCGCTTTCCGCGACACGGAGGAGGACTGGCGCGTCGCGGCGGCCGGTGCTGCGGAGCGGCTTTCGTCGCAGGTGTGGGC
>JACDCN010000117.1:0-4346 GCA_013817555.1 Actinomycetota bacterium | reverse complement strand
CCGCCTTCAGGGATTTTGCGCGACCGGAATCCGCGCGAGCGGATTCCGGTCTTGCGCCAGCTAGCTAGAGTTCCGCGCCGGTGATGCGCAGCATCCTGCTCGGCGTCGCCGCCGCCCTCGCCGCCCTCGCCGCGCCGGCACAGGCTTCGACGGGCGCCGCGGAGCCACCGACTCTCCCCGCCGCGGCGTGGTACCTCGTGGGCGAAGACGGTGCAGTTCTCGCCCAGCAGGGCTCGAGGCACGCCCGCGCGATCGCCAGCATCACCAAGCTGATGACTGCCATCGTCGCGTTGGAAGAGGCGCGGCCCTCCGACCTCGTCCAGGTGAGCTCGTTGGCCGCCGGCGTCGGCGGGTCGACCGTCTACCTGCGCGCGGGCGAGGAGCTGACCGTCGGCGAGCTTGTGCGCGCGATGCTCATCCCGAGCGCCAACGACGCGGCTACCGCTCTCGCGCTGCATGTCGGCAACGGCTCGACAGCGCGGTTCGTCTCGCTGATGAACGCAAAGGCGCGGGAGCTCGGGCTGGTCGATACGACGTTCGTGAACGCGCACGGTCTCGACGAGCCCGGTCATCTGTCGAGTGCGCGGGACACGACTCTTCTCGTCCGCTACGCCCTCGGAGTTTCCTCGATCCGCGATGCGCTTGGACGGTCGTCGTTCTCTCTCTCGGGCGGGCAGGAGTTCCCGACAACCGACGATCTCCTTGCCAGCTGGCCTCCGCTCCTCGGCGGGAAAACTGGTCATACGCAGGGTGCCGGCTGGTCGGAGGCCGCGGCGGCGTCGATGCGTGGTGCCACCGTCTACGGAACCGTTCTCGGCGTCGACACGCGCGAAGGACGAAACGACGCGCTGCGCACCCTGCTCGAGTTCGGGCTCGACCGCTACCAACGGGTTGCGGTCATCGACGCGAGCCGTGCGTACGGACAAGCCGATACGGAGTACGGGCGACCGCACGTCGGGCTTGTTGCTTCGCGCACGCTTCTGCGTACCGTGAGGGAGGGAGTGCCACTTCTCGAGCGGACCGTCTTGCCGACGATGGTCGGGCTGCCGGTGCGAAAGGGCGAGCGGCTTGGGCGGGTCGAGGTGTGGGAAGGAGATCGTCTGGTGGCTTCGTCGAATCTGATCGCCGCAGAGTCGATTTCGGAGCCGGGCAACTTGGGCAAAGCTGTCTGGTTCGCCGAACGGACCGCCGAGAACATTTGGGAGCTCGTCACGTGATCGTCACCGTCACCGCCAACGCCGCTCTCGACCGGACGCTCACCGTGCCCGTGTTCCAGATCGGCTACCGCCATCGCTCGAGCGACGTCGTGACGCTTGCGGGCGGCAAGGGAATCAATGTCGCACGGGCGCTCAAGATGCTCGACGTTCCGGTCGTCGCGACGGGACTCACCGGGGGACGCACCGGCACGAGGATCGTGGAGGAGCTGACCTCGGAGGCCATTCTCAACGACTTCGTCCGCATCGCGGGGGAGTCGCGCACCTCGACTGCGGTGGTCGATCCGACCTCGGGCACGTACACGGATATCAACGAGTGGGGGCCCGAGGTCACGTCGGCGGAGCTCGACATGTTGATGGAGAAGCTCCACTACCTCTCCCGCGGCGCGGACTTTGTCGTCGTCGCCGGCTCGCTTCCCCGCAAGGTTCCGACGGAGTTCTATGCAGACGCCATTCGCGACCTCGTGCGACGTGACGTGCGCGTCGTCTTGGACAGCGAGGGCGAGGCGCTGCAGCTGGGCGTCCAAGCGGCGCCGTTCCTCGTCTCCCCGAACCAGCGCGAGGCGGAGCAGCTCGTCGGACAGGAGCTCGAGGACGACGACGACTTCCTGATGGCCCTGGACGCGATCGCGGAGATGGGCGCTCGCAACGTCGTCATCACGCTCGAGAACGGCTGCTTCGCGCTGCTCCGCCTGGGGCGGAAGACACGGCGGATGCGTGCCTTCGCGCCGCGCGTCGAACCGCTGTCCGGGGTGGGGTCCGGCGATGTCCTGCTTGCGCAGCTCCTTGCCTCGCTTGTCGAGGAGCGATCACCGGACTACGCGATTCGGCTCGCCGTCGCGGCAGGCGCGGCGTCGGTGCGGGCGGTTGGCGCAGGTCGCTTCGACCCCCAGCTCGCCGCGACGCTGGCGCCGGATATCGAGCTCGCCGAGCTCCAGCCCGTCCGGTCCTAGCACCGCCCTAGACTCCGCGCATGGCGGAGTGCCCGAGCTGCGGTCGCGGGAACGCCGGCGACGCTCGCTTCTGCAGCCACTGTGGGAGTCCGCTCGCGCCGCCCGAGCCGACGCGCGAGTCCCGGAAGGTCGTCACCATCCTCTTCTGCGATCTCGTCGGCTCGACCGCGCTCGGCGAGTCGACCGATCCCGAGGCGTTACGCGCTCGCATGCGCCGCTACTTCGACGATCTGCGCAAGATCATCGAGCGTCACGGCGGCACCGTCGAGAAGTTCGTCGGCGATGCGGTCATGGCGGTCTTCGGGATTCCCGTCTCGCACGAGGACGACGCGCTACGAGCGGTACGGGCGGCAGCGGAGATGCGGGAGGCGGTCGCCACCCATGGCCTCGAGGCGCGGATCGGCGTCAACACCGGCGAGGTCGTTGTCGGGGGCGAAGGGGACACGCTCGTAACGGGCGACGCCGTCAATGTCGCAGCGCGCCTCGAGCAGGCGGCGCCGCCCGGCGAGGCACTGATCGGCCAAGAGACTCGACGCCTCGTTCGGGACGCCGTCCGCGTCGAAGCGGTCGAGCCACTCTCGCTGAAGGGCAAGTCCGAGCCGGTACAAGCCTTCCGCCTCCTCGAGTTGCTCGCCGACGCTGAAGCCCTCGCGCGCCACCCGGAGGCTCCGCTCGTCGGTCGTACACGTGAGCGCGAACGTCTCCGTCGCGACTTCGAGGACGCGATGGCCGAGCGCACTTGCCGCCTCTTCACCCTGCTCGGACCGGCAGGCATCGGAAAGTCGCGGCTCGTCTCGGATTTTCTGGAGCATGCCGGCGACACGGCGGATGTGCTCCACGGCCGCTGCCTCCACTACGGAGAGGGCATCACCTATTGGCCGCTCGTCGAGATCCTGGTCCGGCTCGGCATCGATCCCGAGACCGTCCTCGGCTCCTCGCCGCAGGAGACGCAACTCGCGTTTCGGCGCTTGCTCGAGAGCCGCGCGAGCGAGCGCACGCAGATCGTCGTCCTCGACGACATCCAGTGGGCGGAGCCGACTTTCCTCGACCTCGTCGAGCATGTCGCCGACTTCTCCCGGGACGCGCCGATCTTTCTCCTGTGCGTCGCTCGCACCGAGCTTCTCGATCTGCGTCCAGGTTGGGGAGGCGGAAAGTTGAACGCCTCCTCCGTCCTGCTCGAGCCGCTCAGCGGGGACGACTGCGAGGTGTTGATCGAGAACCTGCTCGGTGACGCGAAGCTCGACGAGCGGACGCGGGATCGGATCGCGGGAGCCTCCGAAGGCAATCCGCTCTTCGTCGAGGAGATGCTCGCGATGGTGCGGGAGGGAGGGGGAAACGGAGAAGTCGTCGTTCCCCCCACGATTCACGCGCTGCTGCAGGCCCGGCTCGACCAGCTCGGGCTCGACGAGCGTGTCGTCATCGAGCGGGGGTCGGTCGAGGGCGAGGTGTTTCACCGCGGCTCGGTCACGCAGCTCTCCCCCGACCCCCTGCGCCCAGCCCTGGAGGTGCACCTTTCCGCTCTCGTGCGCAAGGAGCTGATTCGCCCGAACAGCTCGACCTTCGTCGGCGACGACGCCTTCCGGTTCCGGCACCTGCTGATCCGCGACGCCGCGTACGAATCTCTGCCGAAGTCGACACGCGCCGAGCTGCACGAACGCTTCGCCGACTGGCTCGACGGCCACGAGCTCGTGGAGCAAGACGAGATCCTCGGCTACCACCTCGAGCAAGCGCATCTGTATCGGAAGGAGCTCGACTCGGACGACCCGAGGCTGCCCGATCTCTCGTCACGAACGGCGCAGCACTTGGCCGACGGCGGTCGAGGAGCGCTCGATCGAGGCGATGTTCACGCCGGGCTATCGCTTCTGCGGCGCGCGTCGGCGGTGCTGCCTGCCGACGACCAATTGCGACATAGGCTCGCGCTCGACCAGTTCTGGGCTCTCTGGGAGGTGGGTGACCAGCAGGATGCCCAGGCTCTCGTCGGGGCGGCGCTGAAGGCGACCGACCCTGCCGTCCGGGCGATCGCAGAGATCTTGGACACCGAGGCCGATTTCATTCGAGGTCGGGCGGCGCCAGACCGCACACCCAGGCTCGAGGAAGCCCTAAGCGTTCTCGAGGCCGCCGGGCACGACGAGGGACTCGCGCACTACTGGCTGAGCATCGCCACGGAGGCGTGGTTCCG
>JACDCN010000116.1 GCA_013817555.1 Actinomycetota bacterium | reverse complement strand
GACTCGGTCGGGTGCTCGAGACGCCGTGCGCTGAATGCGACGGTGAAGGACGCCTTGTAATCCAACGCAAGCTCGAGGTCGAGGTGCCCGCCGGGATTCACGACGGCCAGCGGATCCGCATCCGGGGCGAAGGGCACGCCGGTTTTCAGAGCGGAGAGAGTGGCAACGCGTTCGTCGTGGTGCGCGTGCGCACTGATTCCCGTTTCGTGCGAGACGGCGACGACCTGCACACCGCGATCCGGCTGACGATGACGGACGCGGCGCTTGGGGCGACTGCACATGTCGACGCTCTCGGCGGTGAGCTCGAGCTCGAAGTCGCTCCCGGCACACAGCCCGGCGCCGTACGTGTTCTGCAAGGCCAGGGAATGCCCACGCTCCGCAGCGCTCGCCGGGGCGATCTCTACGTCAGGCTCGACGTCGCGCTGCCGACGAGCATGACCGAGGAGCAGCGCCAGCTCTTGGAGGACTTCGGGCGCCAGGCAGGGCCTGAGACGTACAAGCCGGAAGACGACGAGGACGAGGGGTTCTTCCGTCGCCTCAAGAGCGCGCTGCGCTGACGTTGATCCGGGTCTCGTTCCGCGTTCGTGCCGACGAGGCGGAGATCGCTCGCGCACGACTTCTCGAGCTCGCGCCGACCGGCTTCGAGGAGAGCGGGGCAGGCAATACGACCGAGCTCGCCGTCTACACCGACCAGGCGGGCGCCGACAGGATCCGCTCTGCGTTCACCGAGCCGGTCTTGGCGGAGAGAGTCCCGGACGGGTGGGAGGAGCGGTGGCGGACGTTCCACCGCCCCGTGCACGCAGGTGGGCTTTGGATCGGACCGCCCTGGGAGGCGCCTCCGCCCGGGGAGCCGGCTGTCGTCGTCGATCCCGGACGCGCATTCGGAACGGGCGCGCATCCCACCACGCGCGCCTGCATCGAGCTGCTTGCCGGGCACGAGCGCGGTGCTGTCCTGGACGCCGGCACGGGCTCGGGGGTGATCGCGGTCGCCGCGGCCACGCTCGGCTTCGAGCCCGTCTTCGCGCTGGACATCGATCAAGACGCGGTCGAGGCGGCGATGGCCACCGCGAGCCGAAACGGCGTCCGTGTCCAGGTCTGGCGAGCCGACGTGCTCGTCGACGAGCTACCGGAGGCGGACCTCATGGTCGCCAACATCGAGCTTCGCGCGGTCGAGTCCCTGCTCGCTCGACGCCCGGCTGCGCGGGCGATCACCTCTGGGTATCTCGCTGACGAAACGCCACAAGTCAGCGGGTGGGAGCAGGTCTCCCGGGTAGAGCTCGATGGCTGGGCCGCGGATCTGCTCGCGTTGGCGGGAGAACGCTTCTAAGCTAGGTGGCCCGATGGCCACCTTCTCCGTGCGCTTCCTGGGCTGCAAGGTCTCGTTCGCCGATGCGCAGGCGATTCGTGAGCGGCTGCTCGCGGACGGCCACACGGAGGTCGAGCGCGGGGGCGACGTCGCGGTCGTGAACACCTGTTGCGTGACCCATGAGGCGGTCTCGAAGTCGCGGCAGGCGGTCTCGCGCGCGGCTCGGGTCCACGGGCGTGTCTACGTCACGGGGTGCGCAGCGAACCTGGAAGGAGCACTCGCGACGGCCGCCACGAACGTCGCGGTCGTATCCGCGGGAAGCGAGGATCTGCCGGACGCGGTGGCTCGAGACGTGGGCGCCATAGGCTGCGTTCAGGCCGATGCTCGGCTCGAAAGGATACGTGCGTTCGTCAAGATCCAGGACGGCTGCTCGTTCTCGTGCGCGTTCTGCGTGATCCCGCTCGTGCGCGGCGCGACCCGCAGCCGGCGGGCGGACGCCGTCCTCGGGGAGATCCGCAAGCGCGTCTCCCAAGGACATCCAGAAATCGTTTTGACCGGAGTCAACCTTGGATGCTTCCGCGACCGCGAGGCGCGGTACACGCTCGCCCGACTGGTTCGCGAGGCCGGAGCGATTCCCGGCGTGGAGCGGCTCCGGCTGTCCTCCATCGAGGTGAACCACCTGACCGCCGAGCTGATATCCGCGCTTCGGGAGACAGCGTCCGTCACTGCCCATCTCCATATTCCGTTGCAGTCCGGAGACGACACGGTGCTGCGTGCGATGGGGCGTCGCTATACCTCGGCGCAGTTCCGTGCCAAGCTTGAGTCTCTGTCCGACTTCAACCTCACCTCCGACGTCATCGTCGGCTTTCCGGGCGAGGACGAGCGAGCGTTCGAACGGACGCTGCAGGTCGTCGAGCAGGCGGGAATCACGAAGGTCCACGTCTTCCCGTACTCGCCTCGGCCAGGAACCGTGACCGCCGCGGCGGACACCGTGGCGGCGCGCGTGAAGAAGGACCGCAGCGCGCGGCTGCGCGCCCGCTCGGACGAGCTCTGCCGCCGTCGCTGGAGGACGAAGCTCGGGACGACGGATCGCGTGCTCGTCGACCGGCCGGGGCGCGGGTACGGCGACGACTACACGCCGTGGCTCGTCGATGCAGAGGTCGGTCGGATGGTGCAGGCGCGCGCTGTCGCGCTGTCGAAGGAGGGAATCCTTGCCGTCGCCGCGTGAGGACTGTCTGTTCTGCGGCCTCGTGGCGGAGGGCGATCACGTCGCCAGCACCGACGGGTTCGTTGCGATCCGCGACATCAACCCGCTCTCCGAGACCCATCTCCTCGTCCTCCCCGAGCGCCATATCGATACGTTCAAGGACATCGACGCCTTTCCGGACGAGGAGGTCGGGCGGATGCTCCGCTTCGTCGCGGAGACCGCCGAGGCCGTCGGCCTGGACGACTACCGCGTGCTTGTCAACGTGGGCGCCGGCGCGGGGCAGACCATCTTCCATCTCCACTGGCACGTGCTCGGCGGCCGCGTCGACGCGGGGCGAGTGGCGACAGCGCTTGCGGAGGTGAGCTGATGAGCCTGATCCTGCGCATGGAGGAGGAGTTGAAGGAGGCGCGGCTCGCTCGAGACGCGGATCGCCGGGATGCGCTCAGCCTGATCCTGAACGCGCTTCGCAACGCCGAGAAGGAGCTCGAGCGCCCGCTTTCCGACGACGAAGAGCTGCAGGTGCTCCAACGTGAGCGCAAGCGCCGTCTCGAGGCCGCGGACGCCTTCCGCGCGGGAGATCGGGAGGAGCAGGCGGAGGATGAGGAATACGAGCTCGAGGTCCTCGAGGAGTTCATGCCGGAGCCGCTCTCCGAGGATGAGATCGAGGAGATCATCGACGACGTGATCTCCGAAGTCGGCGCGACGAGCATCCGCGACCTTGGACGCGTCATGGCCGGGGTCATGCACCAGGTATCGGGCCGCGCCGACGGCTCTACCGTGAGTCAGCTGGTCAAGGAAAAACTCGCCTGACGAGCTCGGAAGGCGAGGCACGCCTCGCCCCTACACTCCATTCGATGCAACAGGTGCTGGACGTCTCGAATGAGGTTGCGGCCGAGCTCGCTGGGGTCCAGGACGGCGTGCTCGACGCGCTCCGGGAGCGCCTCGGCTGCACGATCGCGCTCCGTGGGAACCGGCTCACACTCGGCGGAGACGACGAGCACGTGGCCGCCGCGCGAGCGGTCGTGGACGAATTGACCGAGCTCGTCGAGGGCGGACACGAGATCGGACCCGACACGGTCGGCGCCGTCCTGGCCGCGATCGATCAGGCGGAGGACGTCCGCGAGGTCTTCGAAGACGTCGTCTGGCGGCACCGCGGCAAGAAGATCTCGCCCAAGACCGTCAACCAGAAGCGCTACGTCGACGAGATCCGCAGCCGGACGGTGACATTCGCGGTCGGCCCGGCGGGAACCGGGAAGACGTACCTCGCGATGGCGCTCGCCGTAGCCGCCCTCTCCGAAGGCACCGTCGGTCGGATCATTCTCACGCGACCCGCGGTGGAGGCCGGCGAGCGGCTCGGGTTCCTGCCGGGCGACATGCTCGCCAAAGTCGACCCGTACCTGCGTCCGCTCTACGACGCCCTCTACGACATGATCGAGGCCGAGCGCCTCGCCGGTTACATGGAGCGCGGAACCATCGAGGTCGCGCCGCTCGCGTTCATGCGTGGACGTACGCTGAATGACTCCTTCATCGTGCTCGACGAGGCGCAGAACACCTCGCCCGAGCAAATGCAGATGTTTCTCACGCGCCTTGGGTTCGGGTCGAAGATGGTCGTGACGGGTGACATCACGCAAGTCGACCTCCCGCGCGAGCAGGCATCCGGGCTGATTCAGGTTCGCGACATCCTGGCGGGCATCGACGGCATCGGCTTCGTCGAGTTCGGCAACGCGGACGTCGTCCGCCACAAGCTCGTCCAGCGGATCGTCGAGGCATACAAGCGGCACGCCGAGGAGACGGGCACGGCGCGCAGCCGATGAAACCCGCCGCATGATCGTGGTCGAGACTCAGAACCGAAGCGGCGCCGAGGTCGGTGAAGGGGCAGCCGCGGAGATCGCGCGACGCGTGCTCGCCGCGGAGGGTTTCGACGACGGTGAGCTCGGAATCGTGTTCGTCGCTCGCGAGGAGATGCAGGAGCTGAAGCGTGAGCATCTCGGGATCGACGAGGCGACGGACGTGCTCTCGTTCCCGCTCGACGGGCGCGACGAGCTTCCTCAGGGGATTCCGCGGGCGCTCGGCGACGTAGTCCTCTGTCCTGCGGTCATCGGTGAGGAGTGGCGCTGGCCGCTCGTCCACGGCCTTCTGCACCTGCTCGGGTACGAACACGGTGACGAGATGGAGGCCCGCGAACGGGTGTATGCGGCGACATGAGCACCGTTCGCCTCCGGCTCACGGTCGCGGGGGAAACCATGTTTCACCCGCGTGCCCCCTTCTTCTCTAGAGCGTGGGGAACCTCCTGGCTCCCCACGCCCCTCCACGCTCATGGGCCAAAGTCCGGCCCATGAGCAGTCAGCGCACTCCCTCGCTCTTCGACAGCTTCAACTACGCGGCGGAAGGGGTGATCCATGCGCTGCGCACGCAGCGAAACCTCTGGATCCACTTCACGATCGCCGCGGCGGTGCTCGTCGCCGCGGTCGCATTCGGCGTCTCCAGGCTCGAGCTGATGGTGCTCCTGCTGGCGATCACGTTCGTGCTTGTGGCCGAGCTCGTCAACACGGCCATCGAGGCGGCGGTGGACGTCGCCTCCACCTCCTTCGACCCGATGGCGAAGCTTGCCAAGGACATCGCCGCCGGGGCGGTCTTGATCGCCGCGCTGAACGCCGTTGCGGTCGGTTATCTCGTCTTCTCGGGTGAGGTCGCGGATCGGAGCTCTCGGTTCCTCGACCGGCTGAGCGACGCGCCAGCGGAGCTCACGCTCGTCTCGCTCGCGCTGACCGTCATCCTCGTGATCGCGGTGAAGGCCTACACCGGCCGCGGCACCCCGCTTCGTGGTGGGCTGCCGTCCGGGCACTCGGCGGTCGCGTTCGCCGGTTGGATGGCGATGACGCTGATCCTGGACGACTCGTCGCACCGTTTTCTGATCTCGTCCCTGGCCTTCATCATGGCCCTGCTCGTTGCTCAGACGCGCGTCGAGACCGGAGTCCATTCCGCCTCCGAGGTGGCGAGTGGTGGCGCGCTGGGCGCGCTCACGACTCTCGTCCTCTTCCAGGCCTTCGGATGAGCGGCGTTCTTTCAGACCTGGAGCTTCTCGCTCTCGCCGACGCCGCCTCGAAGCGGGCGTACGCGCCGTACTCGGAGTTTCATGTCGGGTGCGCAGTGCTCGCGCGCGACGGTCGAGTGGTCGAGGGCGTCAACGTCGAGAACGCGGCCTACCCACTCGGTGTCTGCGCTGAGCGCACGGCGTTCGCCCGCGCTGTCTCTGAGGGATACCGGCCGGGCGACTTCGTCATCGCAGCGATCACCGCGTCGCCTTGCGGCGGCTGCCGCCAGTGGCTCCTCGAGATGGGCGTCGAGAGAGTCGTCTTTCGCAACGGGGGGCGCGTTGTGACGATGAGCCCGAGCGAGCTCCTTCCCGAGTCGTTCGAGGCGGCGGATCTTCCGTGAGCCTGTGGAGCGATCAGCACGCTTTCGGCGCGAAGTCGTTGCCCATGAATGAGGATTTCCTCGTTACGATCGCAGTGGGTGGTGGGATGGGGTGCCCCGAAAGTAGGCGCCCGTGAAGTCCGGTCTCGTGGCGGTCGCCGGCCGGCCGAACGTCGGCAAGTCGACGCTCGTCAACGCTCTCTGCGGCGAGAAGATCGCGATCACCTCGAACGTTCCGAACACGACGCGGCGCCGACTCTTCGGGGTCGCCAACGGGCCCGACTATCAGCTCGCGCTCGTCGACCTTCCCGGATTTCAACGTCCGCTCGACCCGCTGACCGAGAAGATGCAGGAAACGGTCGACGCCTCCTTCGTCGATGTCGACGCGGTGCTCTTCGTCGTGGACGCGCGCGCGCGCATCGGCGCCGGCGATCGTTTTATCGCCCGTCGCGTGTTCGCGCTCGACAAGCCGGTCGTGATCGCCCTGAACAAGATCGACCGGCTGAAGCGCGGGCACGTTTTCTCCCAGATGCAGGTGGCCTCGCAACTCGGCGACTTCCATGCGCTTCACCCGGTGAGCGCCGTGACGAAGGACGGCGTGGGGGAGCTCCGCGGCGATCTCGTCTTTCTCCTCCCCGAAGGGCCGGCCTACTTCCCCGGTGAGCAGAAGACGAATCTCACGCTTGAGGAGCGCGTCGGAGAGGTAATCCGCGAGAAGGCGCTGCGCTTGACGCGCGAAGAGGTTCCGCACGCGATCCTGATCGAAGTCGACGAGATCGGAGAAAGGGTCGTGCGTGCGCTCGTCTACGTGG